>JADHLS010000048.1 GCA_016780605.1 Reyranella sp. | reverse complement strand
GCATCGCTGTGGTAGAGCAGCGCGCCGTCTGGCGAGAAGCCCAGCCCATTGGTCAACATCACGCCGTCGGACAGCGTGCGCATCGTGCCGTCGAGATCGATGACGTGCAGATGGCCTGGTTTCGGCGTTTCGCCGCCGAATACGCGGAAGGCGAGCGAGCCGACATAGACGCGGCCGGCGGCATCGGTCGTGAGATCGTTGAAGCCGGTGGCGCCAGGGATGGCATCGAGCGACAGCAGCGGCTGTATCGCGCCATCGGTCAAGGACACGCGGGCAATATCGCGCCCGCCGACCACCAGGCCTCCGGCGGCGTGCAACGCCATGCCGCCGATGCCGCGGCGCTTGGGAACGGCCAGGGACACCTCGCCGGCACGGTCGAGCAGATGGACACCGCCATTGATGACGTCGCTGAAGTAGAGGCCGCGGGCCGGATCCCACACAGGGCCCTCGATCAGCCCGTAACCAGTCGCTACGCTTTGCATCGTCCCTCCCCTTCTGTGATCGTTGGTAGCCCACGATGAAGATCGCGACCTACAACATCAACAACGTCAACCGGCGGCTGCCCAACCTTCTCGCATGGCTGAAGCGTGCGCGGCCCGACGTCGTTTGTCTGCAGGAGCTGAAGGCGGCCGATGAGATGTTTCCCGAAGCCGACCTCAGACGCGCCGGATACAACGCCGTGTGGCAGGGCCAAAAGACCTGGAACGGCGTCGCCATCCTCAGCCGAGGCAAGGTCCCGGTACTGACGCGCAAGGGACTGCCGGGCGATCCCAAGGACACGCAGAGCCGCTACATCGAGGCGGCGGTCGACGGCCTGCTCGTCGGCTGCCTCTACCTGCCCAACGGCAATCCGCAGCCCGGCCCCAAGTTCACCTACAAGCTCGCCTGGTTCCGTCGCCTGCAAACGCACGCCGCGAAACTGCTGAAAAGCGGCGCGCCGGTCGTGTTGGCGGGCGACTACAACGCCGTGCCGACCGAGTTCGACATCTATCCGACGACCTCATGGAAGGACGACGCGCTGGTCCAACCCGAGACCCGCGCCGCCTACGCCAAGCTCGTCGCCCAGGGCTGGACGGATTCGCTTAGGACGCTCTACCCCAAGAAGCCGATGTACACCTTCTGGGACTACAAGCGCCGTCGCTGGGAACGCGATGCGGGCCTGCGCATCGACCATCTGCTGCTGTCGCCTTCGCTCAAGGGCCGGCTGAAAAAGGGAGGCGTCGACCGCGACGAACGCGGCCGCGAGGGCGCCAGCGACCACGCGCCGGCATGGATCGAGATTCGCTAGTCTTGCCGGACCGCGGGCCTCCAGGCCCGCTCAATTCATGCCCTTCCGGATCGGGCCTCCGGCTCGCTCTTGAATCATGAGCGGGCCTGGAGGCCCGCGGTCCGGCAAGAGTCACTCCTCGTCGGACATCGGCGGCTCTTCGCCGAAGACGCTGCGGCCGCCATAGGCCGGCGACATCCGCCGTTCCTTCGCGATCAATTCCTCGACCCCCGGACCGCGGGCCCGCCGCTCGAGGCGACGCGCCTGCTCGTCCAGGCGCTTGATGGCGTCGAGTTCCTCGTCGCGGCCAAGCTTGGCCTGGTGCACGGCCGACTTCAGCACGCGGATCGTCTCGTCGTAGACCACAATCGGCACCGGGAATGGATGACGATCCTTGCCGCCATGCGCCAGCGAGAAGCGCGCCGGATCGGCGAAGCGATAGGGCGCGCCGTGGACGACCTCGGACACCATCGCCAGGGCGCGCACCGTGCGAGCGCCCACACCCGGCACCAGCAACAGTTCGGCGAAGTCGTCCGGCCCGCGATCCGCCGCGGCCGCGAGGTTGCCGTGCAGGCGGCGCAGATTGACGTCGGCGGGCCGCACATCGTGATGTCCCGGCATCTCGAGGTGGGGCAAGGCGAGCTGCGCGGGCGGCGCCACGGCCCGCTTGCCGTCATCGCCAAGCTTGGCCAGCTCGCCCGCGATGCCGTCGGGCCCGAGCGACTGCAGCAGGTCCAACTGGCCCTGGCGCGAGGCCGCGGCCCGATGATCGGTCAGGTTGACGATCTCGCCCTGCCCCTTGCCCTCGATCGCAGCATGCGGGGCATCGACGAAGCTGGTGAGCCCTTCGGACAGCCAGTGATAGCGCCGCGCCTGGCGGTTCTCACCGTTCATGCCCTGCTGAACGACCACCCATTTGCCGTCGTCGGCGACGATGAAGCCGTGCAGGTAGAGCTCGTAGCCGTCCTGCACGGCGGCGCTGTCGACCTTGGCGACCAGCCGGCTCGATCTCGCCAGCGCCTGGCCGTCGAGGCCGACGCGATCGCCGATGGCCACGAGCTCCTGCGGCGTCAGGCGCGAATGGCGGCCGCGCCCGCCGCAGACATGCAGGCCGAGCTCGCCGCTGAGCGGTGACAGGCCGCGCTTCAAGGCGCCCAGCACGCTGGTGGTGATGCCCGACGAATGCCAGTCCATGCCCATGACCGCGCCGAACGACTGGAACCAGAAGGGATGAGCCAGCCGGCGCAGCAGCTCGTCGCGGCCGTAGTGATGGACGATCGCCCGGCTGATGACGGTGCCGAGCCTGGTCATGCGGCTCGCCAGCCAGGGCGGAACCCTGCCGCCGTGCAGGGGCAAGTTGGCGCTACCGGATCGCTGGGCCATGGTGGTTCAAGAGGCGGATGTCGCCGATCACGGGCAGGTGGTCCGAAAGGATGCGCGCTTCCGGATCGCTGTGGCTTGCGACCAGGGCATCGCGCGGCCACAGAAAGATGCGATCGAGATGGAAGATCGGCAAGGCCGACGGGAAGGTGCGATGCCGGGTATAGTCCGGCAGGACGGCGCGAAGGCACCGGCACACCGAGCCGGCGCGCAGCCAGTCGTTGAAGTCGCCCAGCGCCACCGTCGTCGTGCGGCGCGCACCGAGCATCCTCATGAGCGTCCTCGCCTGATCGCGCCGCTCGCGGAAGCTCAAGCCGAGATGAGTCGCGACCACCCTGAGCGGGCCGGCCGGCGTCTGGACGTCGGCGCAGATCGCGCGCCGCGGCTCGCGCTGGCGAAACGACAGGTCGTGGATCTCGGCATTCTGCATGGGCCAGCGGCTGATCAGGGCCTGGCCATAGTCGCCGTCCGCCGTCGTCACCGTTCTCGCGTCGACGCCGTGGCCGCCCAGGGCCGCCTGCAGCACGTCGAACGGATTGCCGATATGGGCGGCGCGAGCCCGCCGCGAATCGACCTCCTGCAGCGCCACGATGTCGGGGGCGTGCTTCCTCACCAGCGCGACGACGCGCTCAAGGTCGAAGCGAGGATTGCGCCCCACGGCGCCGTGGATGTTCCACGTCATGACGCGGACAGTCCGATCCCGGACCCCGCTCAAGCGCGGCCTCCGCGGCGCGACAACAGCGCCTGCGCGGCGGCGGCAAGCCCGATCAGCCCGAGGACACAGAGGATGACCAGGGCGATGTCGCCAATCGTCGGATGGGACAGGATGCTGATGATGCGATCGCCCATCACCGACAGCAGGGCGAGGCCCGGCAGCAGGCCGAGCACCGAGCCGAGGATGAAATCGACGAAACGGATGCCGCCTGCCCCTGCCGCCAGATTGACGAAGGTGAAGGGCGCCAGCGGCACCAGGCGCAGCGCCACCACCGCCAGCACGCCCTGCTTCCTGACACCGTCCAGCGCGCGCTTTGCGCGACCGCCCAGCCGCCGTTCCAATGCCTGGCGGCCGAGCCGACTGCCGACCAGGAACATGACTGTACCGCTGCTGATCGCGCCCGCCCCGCTGTAGAGCATGCCGAGCCACGGCCCGAACACCGCCGCCGTTGCCAGGATCAGCATGTTGAGCGGAAAGGCGAGCGCGCCGGCAAGAACGAACAGCGGCACGACCACGAGGATCGCCCAGGGCTCGCCTTTGGCGGCCGCCAGAACGTCGCGGATGCGCTCGGATGTGACCAGTTGCGACAACCCCGTGTAACGCCAGGCCAAAGCAAACGCCAACACGACCAGAACGATGCCCAGCACGGCGAAAGCGGGCGCAAAACGCGCCAGCAGATGACGCGCGAGTCGCGCCGGACGCAGCGGGTGCGGCGGGTCGGCAATGCGCTCGGCAATTGCGATCATCACATCGGCGTCCGGCTCACCGTCGTCGATCGGCCGAAGGCTGTGCCCCCTGGCCCTGAGTTCTCCCGCCGCGCGCACCAGCGAGCCGTGCCGCGCCACAGCCTTTGCCACCTCGTCTTCGGTCACGCCGCAATGCTCGCCCAGCAGGCGATTGCGCAGGCGCAGAATGGCGGCGCGCTCGGCATCGCTCTTCGCTTCGATGGCGAGGTCGCATTCGGTGTCCGCGCCCATCGACCGGTTGTTGAGGTTGGCGGAGCCCACGCGCAGGAACCGGTCGTCGACGATCATGACCTTGGAATGGACCATGGTGTCGGTGCGCGCGGCCCCCTGCTCGACCGATGGGTAGAGCAACCGGACGCGCTCACCGCCGGCGGCCCGGACGTGCCGCGAGAACCGGATTCGGCCGTTGCGCATCGTCCTCTTCTCGACCCAGGAATCGTGACTGCGCGGCGCCACGATCACGATCTCGAGCTCGGGGTTTTGGCGCAGGCGTTCGGCCAGCCGGTCGGCAATGAGCCACGAAGTCAGGAACTGGTTCTCGATATAGATATGGCGCTGCGCCTGGTCGATGGAGTCCAGGAACAGCGCCTGGACCTCGCTGATCGCGGCCTCGCCGTTGTAGCGCGGCTGGGTTCGAGCGATGCCGACCTCGACGTCGGTGAAGTCGGCAGGGCAGCTGTCGGGCCATGGATCGCCGAACGGCTCGACCCGGGGTGTCCCGCCATTGGCATGGCACCAGCGCTCGCGCGCCAGCAGGGCGAGCGCACCGGCGGCCGGCCCGTCCACCATCATCTGCACGTCGTGGAACGGCCGGTAGGGCTGCCCCGTCGGATCGACGCGCTCGCGATCCTCGGCCGAATGAGCCTGTGTGTCCCAGCGCCGGATGGTGATGTCGAGACCGCCGGAGAAGGCCAGCGCATCGTCGATCACCACGATCTTCTGGTGTTGGGAGCTGCCGAAGGGCACCGAATTGTCGATGCAGAGCGTGATCCGCTCGGGCGTGCGCCAGCCCAGCGACAGTCGCGGCAGGAGCTCGCGCTCGCCGGCATACAGCAGCGAATAGTCCCAGAGGAGAAGATGAACGTGGAGGTCGGGTCGCGTCTGCACCAGCTCGCTCAGGAACTCGGCGAAATCACTGGCATAGCCGTCTTCCGGCCGGCCGCTCGCGCCCACCAGGTGGGTGCGGCTGTCGATGTCCCAACCGACGACCAGAATGCTGCGCTGGGCCTTGAGGCAGGCCTGGCGCACGGCTGCGAAGAAGTTGGCGGCATCGACCAGCACAGCGGCCCGTTTCGCCCGTTCGATCCGCCAGACAGTGTGGCCCGGCCGCAGCAAATTCATGGTCCCCTTCAACGCTGAAGCCGGCAAATGGTTGAGCAACACAATTGACGGCGCATCGCCCGCCGGAGGAAGCTATAAAGCAAGGAATCGTGAAGGGAGATGGTCAAATGGCGTACAAAATCCTGATGCTCGGCGCATCCTACGGATCGCTGCTGGCGTCGAAAATCCTGTTTGGCGGCCATTCGATCCATCTCATCTGCCTGCCAGCCGAGGCCGACCTGATCAACCAGGAGGGCTTCAAGGTCCGCCTGCCGGTCAGGGGCCGCAAGGACCAGGTCCTGCTCGATTCGCGCAAGCTGCCGGGCAAGGTGACGGCGGGCGGCACAGCGGGCGTCAATCCCGCCGACTACGACCTCGTCGGGCTCGCCATGCAGGAGCCGCAATATCGCGTGCCGGTCGTGCGCGAGCTGCTCGACGCCGTGGGCAAGTCGCGCGTGCCCTGCATGTCGATCATGAACATGCCGCCGCTGGCCTACCTGCGGCGCATCCCGGCCCTCGACTGCGACAAGCTGAAGCCCGCCTATACCGACGCCTCGGTCTGGGACAGCTTCGATCCCGAGCGCATCACCCTCAACAGCCCCGACCCGCAGGCGATCCGCCCGCCCGAGGAGAAGGTCAACTTCCTGCAGGTGACGCTCCCCACCAACTTCAAGGTCACGAAGTTCAAGGACGACAAGGCGACCGCGATCCTGCGCCAGCTCGAGAAGGAGATCGAGGCCGTACGCTTCGACACGCCGGAGGGCAAGACCGAGCTGCCGGTCAAGCTCAAGGTCTACGACTCCGTGTTCGTGCCGCTCGCCAAGTGGGCCATGCTGCTCGCCGGCAACTACCGCTGCGTCACCGAGGACGGCATGCGCACCGCGCAGGAGGCCGTGCACAGCGACCTTGCCACGTCGAAATCGGTCTACGACTTCGTGGTCGATCTCTGCGTCAAGCTCGGCGCCAACCCGGCCGACCTCGTGCCGTTCGAGAAGTACGCCGCGGCGGCACAGAGCCTGACGCGCCCCGCGTCGGCCGCCCGCGCCCTCAACAATGGCGTGCCCTTCATCGAGCGCGCCGACAAGCTGGTGCAGCTGATCGCCCGCGAGAAGGGGCTGAGCCATCCCGAGATCGACCGCGGCGTCGCCCTGGTCGACCGCCGACTGGAGGCCAATCGGAAAAAGGCGGCGGCGGCGTAGGAGGCGTACGTCAGACACCGACGCCGCGATCCTGAGGGCAATGCGTGCCGCGAGCTATGCAGCTTTGAGACTTTCTTGCCGTCAGCCGCCGGCTTAACAGCAGTGAGGGCATCAGCGTTCCAAGAGTAAAGTCATGCGTGAGCCGCGGTCGGAACAGGCGCGCGAAAAGCGTGAGCTCGCAGCGCTCATCCGCCGATATGCGGCCGGGCTCGAGGACGCCGATCGGAAGGACCTGACAGCACACGCGGACAGCATCGAAGCCGAGGCCGGTGCTCTCGATAAAGCGCATGCATACGGCACTCTCAAGGCGCGGACCGACGCCGTCTTCGATGCATTGCTCGAGGCGCTGAAGGCGATGGACGATCCCGTGCCCGACTTCTACTCGGGGAGCGTCCAAGGACACGATGTCAACCGAACGGCAGTCCGCATCGCACACCTCAGTGGTGCTCCTGAGGCGCGCTACCTGGTGCACGGCCTTGGCAGTCGACTCGAGCTCCACGTCCAGCTGAACGTGTACCGGCTGGCGGTGGTCTACCGCATTCCAGCACAGAGAGACCTCGACAGCGCGGCACTGCAGACGCGGTTCGCGCGCTGGACCGCCGGCGCCGCGGGTGCGGGATGGACGATCGGATGGCGGGAAGCCTGCGACGAGGTACTCCCTGCCATCGAGGTGTTGTGCCGCGCAGGTCGTCCGATCGACTTCCTGCAGGACGAGCGGCATCAGCTCTACTGGATCACAGAGCTTGTCCAGATGACGCGAGCCTTCCTGCTGGAAGCCCGCCGCACCGGCGTGGAGCTGGCAGCGGCCTGAGCTGCGATTACAAAGCGCTAGCGACTGCAGGTGCCGGCGTAGTAGGCCACCGCATCGCACGACTTGCCGCTCGGCAGGGCGCACGCGCCCTGCTCGTCGGCGGCGCCGCTGTTGGCAATGACCGTGTAGCGTCCCCCGGTGATGGCGCAATAGCGCGCCGCCGGCGTGATGTAGCCGGTGACGCGCAGACCGCCGACCCGGCACTCACCGCGGAACATCGCCCATTCCTCGCACTGGTAGTTGTCGGTGAAGACGCAGACGCCGTACTGGCCGCCGTCGGGGCGCCGCTCGATCGTGAGCGCGCCGCCCTTGTCGATGCAGTTCGTCGAAGCGGGATTGGCCAGGCCCGGCGCGGGGTTGGTCTGGGCCGACGCCGCCGACACCAGACAGATCATCGCACAGCCAACCGCGAACCCTCGCGCGCGCATCAGTTCAGCTCGAAGGGAAAGATCACTTTCCAGTCCTTCTTCATGTCGACCATCAGCCAGTCTCGCCGCACCGCCTCGTCCCATGCCTTGTCGAGCCGGCCGACCGGCGAGTTGCGATCGTAAGCGTATTCGCGCACGGCGTCGGTATGGTGAACCAGGCCCATGAAGCGCGCACCGCCGCCGGCCGCCGTCCATTCCAGCATCTGCTGATCGCCGTCGGAATTGCCGAAGGCGAGCACGGGCCGTCGCCCGATGAAATAGTTGATGCCCTCGGGCTTGCCCACGAAGTTGTCGATGAACTCGACCTTCGGCTCTTTCACCAGGACCGGCTTGTCGGGCGCCCGCATCACGTAGCGCGTCACGCCGGATGACCCCACGACCTGTTCCGGCGGGATGCCATAGACACGCTCGGTCCAGGGACGCATGAACTCGATGCCGCCACCCGAGACGATGAAGGTCTTGAAGTGGTGCATATGCAGCAGCGCCAGGAGCTCGAGCATCGGCTGATAGACGAGCTCTGTATAAAGCCGGTTGAAGCGCGGATGGCGCGCCACTGCGAGCCAGTCGAGGACGGCCTGGCTGAACTCCTCGGTCGTGAGGCCGCTATAGCTCGCCGCCATGACCTCCAGCATCGCCTTCTCGCCCAGCGCGCCGAGCTGGTCACGGTCGTCGGCCAGCAGCGAGCGGAACGGCTCGGTGGTGCGCCATTCGGGGTGCTTGTCGACCGTCGCCTTGAGGCGGTCGAGGGCCAACACCGTCTGGACGTACATCGGCTGCTCGCACCACAGCGTCCCGTCGTTGTCGAACGTGGCGATGCGCTGGGGCAGCGGCACCCAGTCGCGACCGCCTGGCGTCGTTGTCCGCGCGACGAAGTCCAGGATCGATCGCTTGGCGGCCCCCTCGTTCCACGACGGCAACGGATCGCGCTGAGCCAGCGCCGGTGCCGCCTTGAGCACCGCAATCGCAAGACCGCCACCGACCAACGAGCGCCTTCGCATGATCACCTCCAAACGCCACTGTAACAGGATCGTAGCCATGCTCCGAAGGTGATTGCGTCGACTGCCGACCGACGGGCACAGTGTTGCGGCCGACAGGCTGACCATGACCGCGACCGCCATCACGCCCGACGCCACGACCAAGCGGCTGCTGCCGTGGCTGGTCGCCGTCGCCTTCTTCATGCAGGCGCTCGACACGACGATCCTCAACACCGCGGTGCCGGCGATCGCCCAGTCCATGGACGTCACGCCGATCAACGTGAAGTCGGTGCTGGCGAGCTATACGCTGAGCCTCGCGGTCTTCATCCCGATCAGTGGCTGGATGGCCGACCGCTTCGGCACGCGCCAAGTCTTCGCTTCGGCGATCGGGCTCTTCGCCCTGGGCTCCATCCTGTGTGGCCTGTCGACCAGCATCGAGATGCTGGTGGCCTGCCGCGTCGTGCAGGGCATGGGCGGCGCCATGATGATGCCGGTCGGCCGCCTGACGCTCGCCCGCACCTACGACAAGGCCGACCTGGTGCGCGTGATGAGCTTCGTCGCCGTGCCCAGCCTGATCGGGCCGATGGTCGGGCCGGTCGCCGGCGGCCTGATCGTGGTCTATTTCGACTGGCGCGGCGTATTCTACGTCAATGTGCCGGTGGGCCTGCTCGGCCTGTTCTACGTCAGCCGCTATCTGCCCGACTATCGTGAGAAGCAGACCCATCCGCTGGATTTCATCGGGCTGGTGCTGTTCGGCGGCGGCATTGCGCTCTTGTCCTACGTGCTCGAGGTGTTCGGCGATCACACGCTCGGCCTCTCCGAGATCCTGTTCCTGACCGGGCTGTCGGCCGCCATGCTGGCGGGCTACGGCCTCCGCGCGACGAGGATGGCCCACCCACTGCTCGACCTCGCCCTCTTCCGCATCCGCACTTTCCGCGCGGCGGTGAGCGGCGGCTTCTTTACCCGGCTGGGGCTGGGCGGCATCCCGTTCCTCTTCCCGCTGCTCTACCAGGTGGGACTCGGCTTCTCGCCGGTCCAGTCGGGCCTGCTGGTGCTGCCGCAGGCGATCGCGTCGATCGGGCTCAAGACCTTCGTACCGACGATCCTGTCGCGGCTGGGCTATCGCAACGTACTGGTCGCCAACACCATCCTGGTCGGCCTGATGATCATGTCGTTCGCGACCGTGGGCATTGACACGCCGATCTGGCGGATCGTCGTGCAGGCCTTCGTGCTGGGCTTCTTCACCTCGCTGCAGTTCTCCAGCATGAACACGCTGGTCTATGCCGACGTCGAGGGCCCACAGACCAGCGCCGCCAGCACCATCGCCGCCACTGGCCAGCAGCTTGCCATCAGCTTCGGCGTGGCCGGCGCCGCCCTGATCGCCGCCATCTTCGTGCCGCCGCAGCTGCATTCGCATCCCGCCGCCATCGTCGACGGCGTGCAGCAGGCGTTCCTGGCGCTGGGCGTGCTCACGATCCTGTCCTCGGTCGTCTTCATGGAGCTCAAGGCCGACGACGCCGAGGGGCTGAGCAACCACGATGCGACGCATCATCACCACGGGCATAGCCACGAGCACTAGTCTCAGGCGGTCGGATTGAGCCGCCAGATCGCGATGTTGAGAACCGTGGCGAAGGCGACCCAGGCGAGGTAGGGCACCATCAGCAGGGCGGCGATCCGGTCGACGGTGCGGAAGGCGAGCACCGTGACGATGACGCCGACATCGAGCACGATGATCGTCGCCACCGCCGCCCCGATCTTCAGCAGGCCGAAGAACACCACCGTCCAGGCGAGCGTCAGCGCCAGCTGCAGGGCGAACAGCGTCAGCGGTCCGCGCGCGGTGTCGCTGTCGGCGGCGCGCCAGACGCGCCACGCCGCCACCGCCATCAGGACGTAGAGCAGCGTCCAGACCGGGCCGAACACCCAGTCGGGCGGCGTGAAGTCGGGCTTGATGAGCTCGGCGTACCAGGTGTCGACACTGGTCTGCACGACCGACGCGCCGAGCGCGCCGATGCCGAGGCACAGCGCCACGAACAATGCCAGTGCGATCAGCTCGATGAGGCGGCTGCGCGGCGGCATGCCGGCTCAGGACAACAGGCTCGCGCCGACATTGATGGTCAGCGCCAGGATCGCGGTGTTGAAGGCAAAGGCCACGATGCCGTGCACCATGGTGAGGTTGCGCATGGGCCGCGACACGGTGGCGACGTCGCCGGTCTGCGCGGCGCAACCGATGACGAAGGAATAATAGAGAAAGTCGCGGTAGTCGGGTTCGCGATGGCCGGGAAAGGCAAGCCCGCCCGGCCCGTCGTCGTCCGGCCGGTAATAGACGTTGGCGTAGTGCAGCGTGAACACCGTGTGGGTGAAGGTCCACGACAGGATGACGGTCAATCCGGTGATGAAGATGCCGAGCGCCAGCGAATGCTCCGGTGACTTAAGCGTCGGCAGCTCGGCGGCGATGCAGACGAAGCTCACCGTCGCCGCCGCAACGACCAGGAACAGGATCATCCAGTCGCCCACGTCATTGAGGGCGGCAAGGTCGTGGCAGTCCTCGACGGTCGAGCCCCAGATCATCACCATGATCGAGGTGACGTAGAGCAGCGCCGTCAGATCCCACGCCAGGATGAAGCGCGTTGCGATCCGGAAGCGGTCGGGCAACAGGATCAGCAGGATCACGCCGGCCAGCGTCGACAGCAGCAGGCGCCTGCGCCCCATGACGAAACGAAAGACCCGCCAGTCGCGGTAGGTGCGGCTCGTGGACATGCGCTCTCCCTTGCGCACCACTCTGCCACGTCAGCTCTGGCATGTCGGCGCATTCCTGCAATCGGTGTAGTCTCGCCGCATGCTGTTCGATGCGTTCGATCTTGCCGCCACCTTCGTGTTCGCCATCAGCGGCGCCACCCAGGCCGTGCGCAAGCGCCTCGATCTGTTCGGCGTGCTGGTCGTGGCCTGGGCCGCAGGCGTGGCCGGTGGCATCGCCCGCGACCTCCTGATCGGCGCCGTGCCGCCGGCCGCGATCGGCCATTGGCGCTACTTCGCCATCACCATCGCCGCGGGGCTGGTGGGCTTCTTCGCCTCGGGCCAGATCGGGCGGCTCAGGACGCCGGTGCAGCTGTTCGACGCGGCCGGCCTCTGCCTCTTTGCCGTGACCGGTACCGAGAAGGCGCTGGCCTTCGGCCTCAGTCCCTTCGTCGCGGCGATCCTGGGCGTGATCACCTGCATCGGCGGCGGTGTGGCCCGTGACCTCCTCACCCTGGAAGTGCCGACCGTGCTGCGCGCCGAGCTTTATGCCGTGGCGGCCCTGGCCGGGGCAGGTTCGGTGGCGCTGGGTTTCGTGCTGGGGCTGCCACACCTGCCGGTCGTGCTGTTCGGGGCCGGGCTCTGCCTTTTCCTGCGCTTGATGTCGATTTATCGCGGTTGGCGCCTGCCTGTTGGCAAGTCCCTTAAAGAAACCGACTAACTTCTTGTGTCTTCGGTGAGCGTTGGACGGACTCACTCTTGCCGGTCCTGTGGCCGGACGCTAAACACACGGCCGTCATTTTGTCGCAAGCCGATCGGGGGAAAGGCAGCTGATGGCGACGAAGAAGAAGGGCAAAACGCCGGCCGCCGAACCTCTGCACAAGGTGGCCAACAAGCTGAACGGCAAGGCAAATTCGGCGCGTGCCTCAGGCACGACCGAGGCCCGGGACACCGCGCGCCTGCTGCTGGAGATCGAGGCCATCCATTGCCGGCCCGAGAACCCCTACATCTTCACCTCGGGTCGGGCGAGCCCGGTCTACATCGACTGCCGGAAGCTGATCTCCTATCCCGAGGCGCGGGCAAAGATCATGAGCCACGCGCTCAAGGCCATCGACCGCGACATCGGCTGGAGCAAGATCGATGTGGTGGCGGGCGGCGAGACCGCCGGCATCCCGTTCGCCGCCTTCCTGGCCGCGCTGGCCAAGAAGCCGATGATCTATGTGCGCAAGCAGCCGAAGGGCTTTGGCCGCATGGCCCAGATCGAGGGCGATCTCAAACCCGGCAAGCGCGTGCTGCTGGTCGAGGACCTCGCCACCGATGGCGGCAGCAAGCTGGTCTTCATCGAGGCCCTGAAGAAAGCCGAAGCCAAGGTCACCGACTGCTTCGTGATCTTCCACTATGGCATCTTCCCGCAGAGCGTCGAGATGCTGGCGGCGGGCGGCGTCAAGCTGCACGCGCTCGCCACCTGGTGGGACGCGCTGGATGCGGCCTCGAAGTACAAGTACTTCGACGAGAAGGGCCTCGCCGAGACCCGCGCCTTCCTCGAGGCGCCCGAGCAATGGTCCGCCAACCACGGCGGCCGCCCGCCCGCGCCACGCCCGACGCTGGGGCGGTAAGACTCATTGCTGGGAGCGCGGCACTCCGTGCCGCTCATAGGATGTCGCAACGCGCAGAAGATGCGCCACGCAGTGGCGCGCTCCCAGCAAAGATGCGACCTTCGGCAATGATGCGTCGCTTCCTTCTCATCGTCCTCGCGCTCTGCGCGCTCGCTGCGCCCGCCCGGGCCAAGGACGAGCTGGTCATCGGCATGACCCAGTCGCCGGGCACCTGGAACCCGCTGATCAGCTCCATG
>JADHLS010000047.1 GCA_016780605.1 Reyranella sp. | reverse complement strand
GGGTGAGGTGGTATTGGATCTCCTAGCTCCATGACGCGCCACTGGAGTGGCGCGCCCCCGGCGCTAAGCGATCTTCCGCAACGGCAGCTGGTCCAAAACCTTCTGCCGATCGCGATCGTCCAGCATCATCCAG
Organism: Reyranella sp.; assembly: GCA_016780605.1. GTDB lineage: Bacteria > Pseudomonadota > Alphaproteobacteria > Reyranellales > Reyranellaceae > Reyranella. The sequence goes on along the minus strand of JADHLS010000047.1, from coordinate 13,322 downwards.
CGGCCGATCTCCTCGACGGTGCGCTTGCAGCCGAGGCAGAAGCCGCTCTTGGGATCGAGCGTGCAGATACCGATGCAAGGCGACATGACTCGTCGCAACGGCGGCGGCCCATCACCCATTTACATCACCCATGGAACTACGATTTCTTGCTGAGTTCCGCGAGCTGGTTCTGCAGCTCGTCGAGCTTGCGCTTGAGGTCGTCGATCGCGCCCTCGCTGGGTGGCGCCGCGGACGCGGCCGGCGTCTCGGGCCTGGCCGGCGGCTCCTGGCCGTTGGCCGCCGCGGGCGTCGTCGGGACCCGCCCCTGGAAGGGATTGAACATGCGCATGGCCCGCTCGAACATCTCCATGTTCTGCTTGCCCATCGTCTCGAACTGCTGGAACGGATTGAAGCCGAAGGCGTTCTGCAGGTACTTGCGCATCTGCTCCTGGTTGCGCGCGAACTGCGCCATCGACATCTCGAGATATTGCGGCACCACGCCTTGCAGGCTGTCGCCGTAGAACGAGATCAATTGCCGGAGAAAGGGGATCGGCAACAGCGTCTGGCCGCCCTTGCTCTCCTCCTCGAAGATGATCTGCGTCAGCACCGAGCGCGTGATGTCGTCGCCGGTCTTGGCGTCGTAGACCACGAAGTCGGTTTTTTCCTTCACCATCGTCGCGAGGTGGTCGAGCGTCACATAGGCCGATGTCGCCGTGTTGTAGAGTCGCCGGTTCGCGTACTTCTTGATCACTACCGGAGCGGGCTTGGGTCCACCCTCGGTTGCTGCCTGATCGGCCATTACGCTTCGCTCCTTCGAGCAGACGCGAGTAAACATTCGTTTACACGGAAGGCGGCAACCTTAGCGCCGATGCCGCAGTGCGACAAGGAGCGCTTTGCGCATGCGAAAGGCGCGTTTGTCACCTGATGCCGCTATAGTCCGCGCATGGCCCCTGACAACGACAACGCAAGTGACGCCGGCAACGACGCCGCCACCGACGCTGATCGCCTGGCCCGGCGCTATCTCGATCTGTGGCAAAGCCAGCTCTCCGGGCTCGCCTCCGACCAGGCGCTGACCGAGCAGATCGCCCGCCTTTTCGCTGCCGCGAACAGCCAGATTGCAAGCGCACTCCAGGCAGTCCAAGGAGCACAGCATGCAGCAACGACTGGGTCCCCGGCCGCTTCCTCTCCATCTGGGCACGGCGCTGATGACGTGGGCGAGCTCCGAAAGCGCGTGGAAGCTCTGGAAGCCCGGATCGCCGACCTCGAATCCCGGCTCGACCGCGCCTGAGACCATCGCGGCGCTGCTGCCGGAGATCGCCCGACTCGAGCCCGGCGCGTTCGATCAGGCGCTGCATCACGAGATCGCGCGCCGCATGGAGCGCTTGGCCGCGGGCGTGCTGGCCTATCGTCGGCACCCCGTCCACCGCTCGCTTGAAAATCCGCCTGCCGTCTGGAGCGAGGGCAACACGCGCCTGCTCGACTACGGCGCCACCCATCGCGCCGCGCGCGGACGCAAGGCGCGCGCCGTGCTGGTCGTGCCCTCGCTGATCAATCGCTGGGAGGTGCTCGACCTCACCGCCGAGAAGAGCCTGCTGCGCGCCATGGCCGCTCAAGGTCTCCGACCATACCTCGTCGATTGGGGCACGCCCGGCGCCACCCCCGACGCCGACGAACGCCGTTTCGACAGCACGGCCTATGTCGCCCGCCTCGAGCGTGCGCTGGCCTTTCTCATGAAGCGGGCGCGCCGCGCTCCCGCCGTGATGGGCTACTGCATGGGCGGCACGCTCGCCGTGGCGCTGGCCGCGCGCCGGCCGCGCCGGGTCGCCGGACTGGCCTTGCTGGCCGCACCCTGGGACTTCCATGCCGATCGCACGGGTCATGCCTTCCTGCTGTCGGCCGGCCCGATGCTGGCGCGCCTCGCCGACCAGGTGGGCGAGCTGCCGGTCGACATCCTGCAGACCTTGTTCTGGTCGCTCGACCCATGGCTGGCGGTGAAGAAGTTCGGCCGTTTCCTCGGTATGGACCAGCAAGGCAACTCGGCGCGCGAGTTCGTGCTGCTGGAGGATTGGCTGAACGAGGGCGCGCCGCTCGCCGGGCCGACGGCGCGCGAATGCCTGATCGGCTGGTACGGCGACAACCTGCCGGGCACGGGCAAGTGGACGGTCGGCGGCAAGCGCATCGTGCCTTCCAGGATCAACGTGCCGTCGCTGGTCATGATCCCGTCGGGCGATCGCATCGTGCCGCCGCTCTCGGCCGCGGCGCTGGCCGAGCCGGGTCGCGGGCTGAAACGCGTCACGCGCCTCGACCTGCCGCTCGGCCATATCGGCATGGTGGTGAGCGGCCGCGCCCGCGACCTCTGCTGGACGCCGCTGATCGACTGGCTGGGCAATATTCCTTCCAAGCGGAAATGACGGACAACGGACCGCGTCCTGTCGACTGGCGCCTGCCGGCCATCTGGGCCGCGCTGCTTGCCGTGTCGGTGGTCGTGCGCACCTATGTTGCCGTCGCCGACCAGGCCCGGACGCGCTCGCCGATCAGTTATGGCGATGCTCTCGCCATCGAGATCACGAGCCATCTCGTCATCGCGGCCCTGCTGCCCGCTCTCTATTGGCTGCAGCGGCGATGGCCGTTGAGTGCCTCCGCGCGACCATTGCTGATCCATGTCGCGGCCGTCGTGCCATTCAGCATCGTCCATACCGTCGGCATGGCGGCGCTGCGACTGCTGTGGTTCTCCGCCATCCTGGGCAAGCCCTATTCGTTTCCCCTGACGGCCGACCGGCTGGCCTACGAGTTTGCCAAGGACATCGTTTCCTACATCATGCTGAGCGCGGGCATCGTGGCGTTGCACCACATCCTGCAACGTTTTCCGCCTGTGCCGGCCGAGCCGGCCGCGGTCGAGCCGTCGCCGTCGCCGCCAGAGTCGGTGCGAATGTCGCTGCCGGAGCGCTTCGCCGTCCGCAAGCGCGGCAAGGAGATCATGGTCGAGGTGGCCGACATCGACTGGGTCGAGGCGGCCGGCAACTATGCCGTCCTGCATGTCGGCGGCGACACGCTGGAGATCCGCTCGTCGCTCACCAAGCTCGAAGGCGAGCTCGATCCCAAGCGCTTCGTGCGCGTCCACAAATCCTATGTCGTCAATGTCTCGCGCATCGCCGAGGTCACGCCCTGGATCAGCGGCGACTGGCGCATCCGCCTGCAGGACGGCGCCGAGGTGAACCTCTCGCGCCGCTACCGCCAGCGCTTCGAGGCCCTGGTGCCGGTCAGGTCATAAGGGAGCGTGAATCCTTTCGGCCTCGCCACTCGTCCTGGATCCGGAGGTGGTCCAGAATGGATACAGCAGCGACGTGCCAATGCGGTAAGGTGAGATTCAAGGCAATCGGCCGGCCGATTGTGGCCGCCTCGTGCTACTGCACGAATTGCCAGGAGGCGGGCCGCCAGCTCGAGCGGCTGGCGTCGGCCCCGCCGGTGCTCGATCCCGACGGCGGAACGAGCATGATCCTCTATCGCAAGGATCGCGTGCGGTGCCTGAGCGGACGCCAGCATCTGCAAGAGCATCGGCTGAAATCCGATTCGCCCACCCGACGAGTCGTTGCCGCGTGCTGCAATTCGGCGATGTTCCTCGACTTCACCAAGGGACACTGGCTGTCGCTGTACCGCAACCGCTTTGCGACAGGAGCGCTTCCCGATGACGTGCCGACCCATCGCGTTCAGTCCGCTCCCTTCATGCTGAAGCTGATCGCAGCTTGGATGGCGATGGGCTTCCGCAGGCCTCGGTCCCCCGATCTGGCCGGCTAGGAGCGCTTGTCGATGGCGTAAAGCAGGATGGTGCGGCCGGATGCCATCCTGATCTCGCGCTCGCGTACCATGCCGCACTTCTCGAGCGAGCGCCGACTGGGAACATTGTCAGCGCGCGTCAGGGCGACGACGCGATCGAGCTTGGCGACATCGAAGGCGAACGTGAGCGCCGCGCGGCCGAGCTCGGGCCCGTAGCCCTTGCCCTGAGCCTCGGGCGTGAAGGCGAGCCGGATCGCCACGCCATAATCGCCGGTGTGGACGCGCAGCCCGCCCAACCCGACCAGCTGGCCGGTCGCGCGCTCGGTCGCGGTCCAGTTGCCGAAGCCCAGCGCCGGCCATTCGGCGTCGTAGGTGGCGACCAGGGCGTCGCTCTGGTCGCGCGTCAGGACGCCATGCTGCAGAAGGCTCATCACCCGTGCATCGGCATGCAATATCGCCAGTCGATCCCTGTCGGCCCAGGTGATGGGCCGCAGATTTAGGCGCTCGGTGACGATGTGATGTCGGTCCAAGCGGGGTCCTTGCCGCTGCCGGTGAGGGGTCTATAAAATCCGTGGTGCAGGGCGGCCCGCAAGGAGGATCACGCACATGGCTACCGAAATCGTCATCGCGAGCGCAGCGCGCACGCCGATCGGATCGTTCAACGGCGCCTTCGGCGCGGTACCCGCCCACGACCTCGGCAAGGTCGCGATCAAGGGCGCGCTGGAGCGCGCCAAGGTGAAGCCCGAGGAAGTCGACGAAGTCATCATGGGCCAGATCCTGAGCGCCGCTCAGGGCCAGAACCCGGCGCGCCAGGCCGCGGTCAATTCCGGCATCCCGGTCGAGAAGACCGCGCTCGGCATCAACCAGCTGTGCGGCTCGGGCCTGCGCGCCGTCGCCTTCGGCTGGCAGGCGATCCGGAACGGCGACGCCTCGATCATGGTGGTCGGCGGCCAGGAGAGCATGAGCCAGGCGCCGCATGCCGGCTACATGCGCGACGGCACCAAGATGGGCGAGTTCAAGATGATCGACACCATGTTGAAGGACGGCCTGTGGGACGCCTTCCATGGCTATCACATGGGCAACACCGCCGAGAACGTGGCGCAGAAGTTCCAGATCACCCGCGCCGAGCAGGACGCCTTCGCGGCGTCCTCGCAGAACAAGGCCGAGGCGGCGCAGAAGTCCGGCCGCTTCAAGGACGAGATCGTCCCGGTGACGGTGAAGACCCGCAAGGGCGAGGTCGTGGTCGATACCGACGAGTTCCCGCGCCATGGCACCACGGTCGAGACGCTGGCCAAGCTGCGGCCGGCCTTCACCAAGGAAGGCGGCTCGGTCACGGCGGGCAACGCGTCGGGCATCAACGACGGCGCGGCCGCCCTGGTGCTGATGTCGGCCGACGAGGCCAAGAAGCGCGGCATCAAGCCGCTCGCCAAGATCGTGTCGTGGGCGACCACCGGCGTCGATCCCTCGATCATGGGCATCGGCCCCGTCACCGCCTCGCAGGCGGCGCTGAAGAAAGCCGGCTGGACGGTGAAGGACCTCGACCTCGTCGAGGCCAATGAAGCCTTTGCGGCCCAGGCCGTCGCGGTCGGCAAGCAGCTCGGCCTCGACCCCGAGAAGCTCAACGTCAATGGCGGCGCGATCGCGCTCGGCCATCCGATCGGCGCCTCGGGCGCGCGCGTCCTGACGACGCTGCTTTACGAGATGCAGAAGCGCGATGCCAAGAAGGGCCTCGCCACGCTCTGCATCGGCGGCGGCATGGGCATCGCCATGTGCGTCCAGCGCGACTGATCTTTAAGGGAGCGCGGGCCTCCGGCCCGCTCGTTGCCGGGAGCGCGGCACTCCGTGCCGCCTCTGTCATCCTGAGCGAAGCGAAGGATCTCATGCCGATTGCAGACGGCGATGAGGTCCTTCGCTGCGCTCAGGACGACAGATATGAGCGCCACGGAGTGGCGCGCTCCCAGCGAATCACTAATTCGGTGCGTACGTCCCGAAGGCGAACGGCGTCACCTGCTGGGCCTTGCGCACCAGCTTGCGGCCTTCTTCCTGCGACAGCTCGAGCATCTCCGCGTTCTGCTGGTTCTCGCCCGAGGGCTGCACCACGAAGAAGCGCGTCTGGCCGGGCGCCACGGTGATGATCAGCTCGCGGTTGCGCTGGAGGCCGTAAGTGCGGAAATCGTAGAGCTTGGGAGCGAGATTCAGCCGCGCATAGCTGGTCGGCGGCAGGTCTACGATCGGCGCGCCGTCCATGGTGACCTTGATGGGCGGCGCGTCCGGATATGACACCTCGCGCACCAGGTACACCGCCGCCTGGCCCTCGCTCGCGACCGGGAAGGTCCCCGTGCCGAAGGCATTGTTGAACCGGAACCACGTCGAATTCTCGCTGCACGCAGCCAGCGACAACAACGCAAACGCAATCAGTAGCTTCTTCATCCAAGGGCCTCCGCCGGTAAAGTCGACCGGCGGAAGGCGGCGGTCAAGCGGGCTGGAGACGCTGTCTTTGTGCATCCGAGACAGCATATGACGTCGCTATACGAGCTCAAGTCGGAGTTTTCGCCCGACAATGGCCGCAGCCCGCTGCAGCGTGGTCAGTGTGACATTGCCGTCCTTTGGATCGAGTAGGCGGCCGATCTGGCTTCGGCTCGTATGCATGCGCTCGGCCAATCCCTTTCGTGAAAGCTTCTTTGCTTTCATGGCTTCTCCAAGCTGCCAAGCGATCACTTCCTTGATGGCGATCGCCTCGAACTCTTCGAGCTTGCCTTCCTCCTTGAGCAAATCCTCAAGAGTGGTGAGTTTGGAGGCAGAACGGGCGGCTCTTTTCTTGCTCTTCACGCCGGGGCTCCTTGCTATTCGAATTCACGCTTGCGTCTGCGAGCGAGGGCGAGATCGTCGGGCGGCGTCTTTCGGGTCTTCTTGATGAAACCATGGAGAGCCACGATTCGGTCACCGGCGATGCTGAACATCACACGAGCGATACGATTGCCTGGCAGGTCGCTGCGAACCTCCCAAAGCCCCTCGCCAAGTGACCGACACAACGGCATGCCGACCGGCCAACGGTACTGTACGCGCATGAGATCCTGTCCGATGGCGCTCCGATCTCCTTCGTCCAAGCTGCGCAGCCAGTCCCGAACGACTTCGTTGCCGCCCCGTGTGCGGTAGAACACGATGGGACTCTTTCGCGGAAGATCAGCCATCTTCTGAACTATATATGGGACATGATCCATATAAAGTCCAGCTGAAAAGGAAGAGGGCGTCGCTATGCCGCCACCGGCTGCGGGATGGCGCAGCCGGGCCAGCGGTGACACCACGATCACCACGGTGAACAGCGCGAGTGAGGCAGCAATCAGCAGCAGCGCCAGCACACCATTGACCACGTCTTCATCGTCCGCGCCTCCTGACCGACCCTACAAGGTCAGACCCCCTCGTAGTCAGTAACCAGCCTTTCGAGTAACGCGCGCTCCTCCGGCGTCTTTGTGGTTGGATCACCCTGCACATTTTGGATGAGATAGTACTCGGTATCGTTTTTGATCCGACCGCGCTTCACTATTGACGCGTACTTCTTTGAATATCTCCTCGGTAATTCCGAAAGCGTCACGATGCCTTGATCTCTTAGTTGTTCGTCTAGTTTTGCGACGATTTCCGGATTGAGATGGAATGACATCTCTACGCAGTCGTTAATTGCTTGGAGAAGCCCGTTTGATGCTGCTTTTATATTCTTCTTCTCAAGCACCTCCAGGCTGGCCACTGGTCGTTGCTCCGGTGGTAAGCCCTCAACATTGAAGTACCGATCGGAGTAGAACGACAGAAACTACTTTAGCTCCGAGTATTCATCATCGGGTGCTTGGCCCATGTCATTACTCCGCTGTCAGCGTCTTACTGGTAAATTGCTTGGCAGAGGTCCAAAACGTGATAGCTTCAACGGATCTAAAGGCTTCACGTTCGGCTATCACGCCGGCTCAGCGACGAACGGAACCTACTACACTCACTGCGCGGGCTACGCTGATTTCTGATAGGGCTTAGGCCGCCACTGGCTGCGGCAGGGCGCGCAGCCGGGCGAGCGGCGACAGCACGATCACAAGGGTCGAGAGCACGAAGGAGGCGGCAATCAGCAGAAACGCCGCCTGTAGCCCCGCGTGTGCCGCGACCACGCCGCCAGCCAGCGCGCCCAGCGGCCGCACCCCGTAGATCGCGGTCTGCACCGTGGCGTTGACGCGGCCCATCAGAGGCGCCGGCGTCACCAGCTGGCGCACCGTGGTCTGGCAGATCAGCCACAGCATCGGGCCGAAGCCCACCAGGAAATGGCCTGCTGCGGCGAAGGCAAAACTGTTGCCCGAGGGCGCCAGCAGGAACATCGCCGCAGCAATCACGGACACGGCCGGTCCGAAGATCAGGGTGACCAGCGGCGGCAGGCGCCTGGAGGAGACCGGCGCAACCAGCGCGCCCAGGATCAGGCCGGCGCCGTAGGCCGACTGGGCGAGGCCCATGCTCTGCGGATCGAGCTTCAAGAGGTTCAGCGCAAACGGCGCCCAGACCGCGAGCAGGGCGAAGAAGGCGAAGTTCCAGAAGATGGCGCAGAGGCTGATGCCGCGCAGCAGCTCGTGATGGACCACGAAGCGCGCGCCGGCCCGGATGGCCGCCACCATCGAGGGCCGCTGATCGGCGGCGGTCGGCGCCGGCGTCTTGGGCAGGGCGACGATGCAGGCGAGCGCCACGGCCGCACCCAGCGCGGCCAGCGCATAGCCCCAGGTCGGCGACAGATGCTGCGCCAGCAGGCCCGCCACGAATGGCGCGGCCAGGCTCACGATGGCCCGCGCGAGCTCGAGCCGGGCATTGGAGCGCGGCAGGTCTGCCGCCGGCACCAGGCTCGGCAACAGCGACATCGAGGTCAGCATGTAGACCACAGTGCCCGAGGCGCCGACGAAAGCGGCCACGCCCAGCAGACCGGTGATGCCCAAAGCCGCCGCGACAACCGCGACCATCGAGGCGGCGAGGCCCAGCGCCAGGCCAACCATCAGCAGGCTGCGCCGCGGCATGCGATCGGCCCAGGCGCCCGCCGGCAGGGTGACCAGCAGCCAGGCTGCGCTTTGCAGGGCGACCAGTAGGCCCAGGATGTCGGGGCCGGCGCCCAGCACCAGGGTGGCGGTGAGGGGCAGCGTGGCGAGCGCCAGCTGGTCGGCGGTGTGGGTCCCGGCGGCGGCGCCGAGCAGGGCGGTGAAGGGTTTCATGGTTGCCGTTCTATGACCCGCGCCGCCGGCGGCGTTATCCGGCATCTCCCGTCAATTCGTTCTCGCTTGCCCGCAGACCATCGGAACGGGCTAGAGTGCGAGGGCAGGAACGTTAGGGAGGAAAAAATGGCCGAACGTGTAGCAGTCGTGACGGGCGGGACCCGCGGCATCGGCGCCGCCGTATCGCGCATGCTGAAGGACAAGGGCTACAAGGTGGCCGCCACCTACGCCGGCAACGATGCGGCGGCGCAGAAGTTCAAGGCGGAGACCGGAATCCATGTCTACAAATTCGACGTCGGCGACTTCGCCGCCTGCCAGAAGGTGGTGGCCGACATCGAGAAGGAGCTGGGCCCGATCGACGTGCTGGTGAACAACGCCGGCATCACCCGCGATTCGACCATGCGCAAGCTGACGCGCGACATGTGGGACCAGGTGATCGACACCAACCTCGGCTCCTGCTTCAACATGTCGAAGGCGGTGTGGGAGGGCATGAACGCCCGCGGCTTCGGCCGCATCGTCAATATCGGCTCGATCAACGGCCAGGGCGGCCAGTACGGCCAGGTGAACTACGCCGCTGCCAAGTCGGGCATCCACGGCTTCACCAAGGCGCTGGCCCAGGAGGGCGCGTCCAAGGGCATCACCGTCAACGCCATCGCGCCGGGCTACACCGAGACCGACATGGTCTCGGCGGTGCCGGCCAACGTGCTGGAGAAGATCGTCGCCAAGATCCCGGTCGGCCGCCTCGGCAAGGCCGACGAGATCGCGCGTGGCGTGATGTTCCTGGTCGCGGACGATGCCGGCTTCATCACCGGCTCGACGCTGTCGATCAACGGCGGCCAGCATATGTATTGATCGTGGGGCTGAAGCGCCGCGTCCTCATCGCTGCCGCCATCGCCGCCATTCCCGGCGCTGCTGCAGGCCAGGCCCCGAAGAAGATCGTGGTCGGCCTGCTGAGCTGGTGGCCGGCCTCGATGGATCCCATCTACGCGGCGCGCCTGCGCGAGGGCCTTCGCGCCTACGGTTACGTCGAGGGCCGCAACCTCGAGCTGCTGACGGCCTTCACCGATGGCGACGTCGAGCGAACACGCAAGGCTGCGAAGGACTTCGCGGATCGCGGAGTCGACGTCATGGTGGTCACGGCGACACCCGCCGTCGCCATCGCCAAGCAGGTGACGGAGGGCAGCAATATCCCGATCGTGATGGCGCCCGTCGCGGATCCCATCGCGCCCGGTTTTGCCGCCAGCATCGCCCGGCCGGGCGGCAGGCTCACCGGCATGTCGATGGTCGGCCCCGACCTGTCGGGCAAGCGGCTCGCCTTGCTGCGCGAGCTGATGCCCGACCTGAAGTCGGTGGCCTTCGTCGGCTCGTCGCGCGATCCGAACACGAAAACCTTCGTCGCCGGCATCGAGCAGGCGGCGGCCCAACTCGGCATCAAGCTCACGGTGAGGCTGGTCGATACGCCGTCGGAGATCGACGAGCCGCTGCTGGCGGCGTTGAAGCAGCAGGGCGTGCAGGCCGTTGTCGTGCAGCCGATCTTCATCGGCCATCAGGATCGCATCGTTGCCGCGGCGCGCAGCGCGCGGCTGCCGGTGGTCAGCGATTTTCCGGTCTTTGCCGTGGCCGGCGGGCTCTTCACCTACGGCATCGACGACCGCGCCCGCATGGAGCGCGCGGCCTACTTCGTCGACCGCATCGCGAAGGGTAGCAGCCCGGCCGACCTGCCGATCGAATTGCCGCCCGACCATGCCCTGGTGATCAACCCCAAGGCCGCGGTGGCGTTCGGCCTCACCGTGCCGCCGACGGTTCTCTATGGCGCCACAGAGGTCGTCGAATAGCTGCGTGCCAGGAGTAGCGTATGTCATGAGTATCCGGGTATCGCGCAGTGTCGCGGATGTGCGTGAGGTCGTTGCCGGCTGGCGTGCTGCCGGCAAGGCCGTCGGCCTCGTGCCGACCATGGGCGCTCTGCATGCGGGCCACCTCTCCCTCGTGGAGGCATCCCGCCGGGCGGGTGCGGACCGTGTCGTGGTCAGCATCTTCGTCAACCCGACCCAGTTTGGCCCCAACGAGGACCTTGCCAAGTATCCTCGCCAGGAAGCGCTCGACCTCGAAAGGCTTGGTGAAGTCGGAGCCGACCTCGCCTATCTGCCGACGGTCGGGGAGATCTATCCCGACGGATTCGCCACGATGGTCGTGCCCTCGGGCACGATCGTCGCCGACCTCGAGGCGACGTTCCGGCCGGGACACTTTGCCGGCGTCGCGACGGTGGTCGCAAAGCTCCTGATACAGGTTGCGCCCGACATCGCTGCCTTTGGCGAGAAGGACTATCAGCAACTGCTGGTGATCCGGCGCATGGCCCGCGATCTCGACATTCCCTGCCGCATCCTGCCGGTGCCGACGGTGCGCGATGAGCACGGCCTCGCCCTGTCGTCGCGCAATGCCTATCTGACGCCGGATCAGCTGGCTATTGCGCGCCGGCTGAACAAGGTGCTGGGCGAGATCGCCCGCGGATCACTGCCTGTCGAGGAAGGCACGCCCAAGTTGCTGCAGGCGGGCTTCGACGCCGTCGATTATCTGGCGCTGCGCGATGCCGGAACGCTCGACACGCCCGTCGAAGGCCGTCCGCGTCGGGTTCTGGTCGTCGCCCGCCTGGGCTCAGTGCGGCTGCTCGACAACATGGCTGTCGACTGACCTGCAGGCAGGCAGCTTCCTCCCCTTCGCGACTCCGCGAAGGGGAGGGACGCGTTGTAGGCAGTGCTTGCACTTGTCTGCCTCGCCGCGCGCCAAGCTACAATTGGTTGTGGGTATAGTGCGTATAATGCGTCCCACGGTACGCATAAATTACCCTGGTGTTGCCACAATAAATGACTTACGTTATGGTCATGCGAGGAGCGCCCCATGCCGAGGCTGACCGAGTACAAGGACATGAACCCGCGCGCCAAGGCGGTGGTCGAGGACATCGCCCAACGCCGCGGCATCGATCCCGCCGGCATCAACAATGTCTGGAAGGCGATGGCCAAGCATCCGGCAGTGATGGAGCGCTTTGCAGAGGAAATGAAGGCTGCGTTCGCACCTGGCTCGCTCGATCCGCTCACCAAGGAATTGGTTTATCTCGCGGTCAGCATCGCCAATCAGTGCGACTATTGCATCGCCTCGCACGGCGCCATGGCGCGGGCCAGGGGTATGACCGAGGAGATGCACGAGGAATTCATGGCCGTCGTCCTGGCGGCGCAGAAGGGCAACAAGATCGCCATGGCCTATCGCGTGCCGGTCGATGCCGCTTTCGAGGAGAAGTGACGTGAACGCCCCGACGCTCAAGGCTCCGACCTGGGACGCCAACCTCTATCTCAAGTTCGTCGACGCCCGGCTGCGGCCTGCGCTCGACCTGATGGGCCGCCTCGATCCTGCCAACGCCGCACGTCCCGGCCATGCGATCTACGATCTCGGCTGTGGCGCCGGCAACATCTCGCGCATCCTGGCCGAGAAGTTTCCCGGGGCGCCGATAATCGGCGTCGATTCGTCGGAAGAGATGCTCGCCAAGGCCCGCACCCAGACGGCCGACCCGCGAGTGACATTCAGCAAGGGCGACCTCAAGCACTTCAAGCCCGACGTGCCGCCCGCCATCCTCTACAGCAACGCCGCTTATCAATGGGTCGAGAACCACATCGACTATTTTCCCGGCCTGCTGAAGCTGCTGCCCTCCGGCGGCCAGCTTGCCATCCAGATGCCGCGCAATCACGAGGCGCCCTCGCACGCGCTGATGAAGCAGGCGGCTGAAATGGGTCCGTGGCGCGACAAGCTCGCCAAGGTCGGTGGTATCCGCAGCGTCTGGGACCCGGCGCGCTACTACGACGCGCTGAAGCCGCTCACGGCCGAGCTCGATGTCTGGGAGACGATCTATCAGCAGGTGCTGACCGGGAAGGATCCCGTGGCGCAGTACACCGCCGGCACCGGCCTCCGGCCCTACATGGAGGCGCTCACAAAGGAAGAGGGTGCGGCCTTCTACGACACCTACGCCAAGCTTCTGGCCGAAGCCTATCCGACCCGTGCCGACGGCATCACGCTTTTCCCGTTCCGCCGACTGTTCATCGTGGCGCGCCGCGCATGATGCTGCGCCGCCTTTTCGTCGTCGTCGTTACGCTGTTGGGCCTCGGTCCAGCGGCACAGGCGGCGCCCAAGACGATGGTGGCGGCGGCGAACCCGATGGCCGTCGAGGCCGGATTGGAAGCCCTGCGCCGCGGCGGCACGGCGCTCGATGCCGCCATCGCGGTGCAGATGGTGCTGGGCGTGGTCGAGCCGCAGGCCTCGGGCATCGGTGGTGGCGGCTTCCTGCTGTACTACGACGACGCC
>JADHLS010000046.1 GCA_016780605.1 Reyranella sp. | reverse complement strand
CAATGCTGCCGACAAATCGCCCGAGCGAGGCGATCTGGCCGACGTGGCTGGTCACCAAGGTGCGCGAGTCGTTGGCTGTCGCCAACCAGAAGTCGTAAACGCGCTCGCCAACCAGCGGCCAGCTGCGAACCGATTCCGGCGGCGGCGGCATAATGCGATCGCCCTGCAACAGCACGCGCGCGTAGCTCTCCAGTGTATCGATCGCCGAGGTCGACAGCAGCACGACCGGCGTCACCAGCAGCACCAGCAGCAGGAACGACAGCAGGGTCGCGGCAAACCAGGATGGCAGATGCGCCCGCCGCTGCAGCAACGCGTAGAGCGGATAGACGGCGACCGCGAGTATGACCGACCACAACAGCAGGGGCGCCACGGGCCGCAGCAGCAACAGGCTGACATAGGTCACGCCGGCGATCATCGCGAGCCGCACCGCGAGGTCGATGGCGAACCGCGAAACTTCTATCCTGCCTTTTTCGGTGTCGATCATTGCCCTTCTCCCCGCTCGGCAAAGAACTGGTCAGACTCGCTGTCTTGATTGTCCACCGAATAGGGTCCTAGGCTCCAGCTGCATCCAGCGGGGGAAGGGAGGGCTCCATGACTCCACCCGACAGAGCGGGGTGACGCGGCACCGGAAATCCGCGGCAAGGCTTGTCCACGGCAAACTGCCGACCTCCTGACGAAACGGAGGGGGCCATGTCCCGAGCGAACCCCGCCCGCTGCCCGTGGGCGGGGTTCCTGCTTGCTGGCAAGCTGCGCTAGGCTCTCCCCCACAGCGACCGGGGAAAGACCAAGACATGGCCGATTATGACTACATCATCGTGGGCGCGGGCTCGGCAGGTGGGGCACTCGCGGCGCGGCTGAGCGAGAATCCGTCCAACAAGATCCTGCTGCTGGAAGCCGGCGCGCGCAGCCACCCCTACTCGCGCATGCCGCTGTCGTTCGGCCTCTTGATCGAGCATCCGACGGCCAACTGGTGCTACCAGTCCGAGCCCGAGCCCGGCACCAACAATCGCGCCATCCCGGTGCCGCGCGGAAAACTGCTGGGCGGCTCGAGCTCGATCAACGGCCTGGTGTGGGTGCGCGGCCAGCCGCTCGACTTCGATACCTGGGCGCAGATGGGCTGCCGCGGCTGGAGCTGGCGCGACGTGGCGCCGCTCTTCACCCGCATCGAGAATTTCGTCGATGGCGACGGAAGCAACGGCCGCGGCACCTCGGGGCCGCTCAAGGTCTCGACCGTGCCCGACCAGAACCCGCTGTACGACGCGCTGTTCGCGGCCTCGAAGGCGGCGGGCTTCAAGCTCAACCCCGACTACAACAGCGAGGACCAGGAAGGCGTCGTCAAAACCCAGACCTCGATCTACAAGGGCCGGCGCATGAGCGTGGCGCACTGCTACATCGAGCCGGCGATGAAGCGCTCGCCCAACCTCCAGGTGGTCACCGATGCCATGACACTGCGCGTGCTGCTCGAGGGCAAGCGCTGCGTCGGCGTGGAGTACGAGAAGGACGGCAAGGTGGTGCAGGCGCAAGCCCGCGAGACCATCGTGTCGGCAGGCGGCGTCGCCAGCCCGCAGATCCTGGAACTGAGCGGCATCGGCCAGCCCGAGCTCCTGAAGCAGCACGGCATCGAGGTGAAGCACGAGCTCAGGGCGGTGGGCGAGAATTTCCGCGACCACATCAATGCGCGCATCATCTGGAGGGTGAAGGACGCCCGCGTCTCCTACAACCACATGGCGCGCGGCATGGGCGCCGTCACCCAGATGATGAAGTACCTGGCAACCGGCGGTGGCTTCATGAGCCTGCCGTCGGCCCCGCTGCTCGCCTTCCTCAAGACCCGGCCCGAGCTCGCGACGCCCGACGTGCAGATGCATCTCGTGCCGTATTCGATCAAGGATCCCAAGACACGCAAGCTGCAGGACTTCCCGTCGATGACCATCGCCTGCTACCAGCTGCGCCCCGAGAGCCTGGGGTCGATCCATATCCGTTCGCCCGATCCCAAGGCGCAGCCGGCGATCCGCTTCAACTTCCTCGCCGACCGGATCGACCAGGCGGCAATGGTCGGCGGCTTCCGCATGATGCGCCAGATCGTCAATGCGGCGCCGATGGATGCCTATCGCGGCGACGAATTCTCGCCCGGGCCGTCGGTCGAGACCGACGAGCAGATCCTGACCTGGATCAGGCACAACTCACAGACCGCCTACCACCCGATCGGCACCTGCCGCATGGGCCCGGGCCCGAACTGCGTGGTCGACGACAAGCTCAAGGTCCACGGGCTGGAGGGCCTGCGCGTCGCCGACGCCTCGATCTTCCCCACCATGCCCTCGGGCAACACCAATGCGCCCTCGATCATGGTGGGCGAGAAGATGGCGGACATCCTGAAGGCGGCCTGAGCGGCCTAATCACCGCCTGATCACTGCCGCAACCGACGCGCACGCCCTACCGTTAGCATGGCCGCAACGTGAGGTGGGGTCATGAGCATAAGTGCGAAGGCCGAGGGTCCCGCGAGGGGTGTCCGTGCTGATGGTGGTGTCTATAGGGAGGCACGTCAGGCGTTGCGGTCGCTCTGCCCGCAGTCCCTGCTCAACTGGCGCGAGGCCCGCTTCTACGGGCGCTATGGCGAGGTCGAGCTGCACCTGCTCGAGTTCCTGTGCGATCGAAACCGCGATGCCATTGACGTCGGCGCCAACGACGGCAGCTACGTGCACTTCCTGCGCCGCTACGCGCGGCGGGTCATCGCCTTCGAGCCCATGCCCAGCCTGGCCGGGGCGCTGGCCCAAAAGTTCAGGCACGGTGTGCAGATCGAGGCGGTGGCACTGTCCGATCGCCGCGGCTCGGTCGAACTGCATTCGCCGGTCGTCGACGGCGTCACGGTGACGGGGTGCTCCACGGTGTCGCCCACCGCATCGGCGACATATGGCGGCCACCGCGCCATCGAGGTGCCGATGACCACCCTCGACAGCTTCTACAAAGGCGACGCCGGCTTCATAAAGATCGACGTGGAAGGCCACCAGCAGGCCGTACTCGACGGCGCGGTGCAAACCATCCGACGGTGCCGGCCGCGCATGCTCGTCGAGTTCGAGGAGCGCCTGTCGCCGGGCGGATTCGAGCGCGGCAAGGCCTTTTTCAGTGCGCTCGACTACAACGGCCACTTCGTTCATGCCGGCCGTCTCGAGCCGATCACGCGGTTCCGACCGCAGGAGATGCAGGATCCCGCCAACCTGCCGGACCTGACCGCACCGCTGCAGCAACGCCAGCGATTCGGCCGCTACATCTACAACTTCATCTTCCTGCCCCGAGAGGAGCCGGCGGAGACGTTACGTCGAATGACGGCGCGTCTGGCACAGCTCTAACGGGCGCGCGCCCGCCGCGCATGATGTGGCGCACCAGGTGCTGGCCGATGCGCTGCCAATCGAAGCGGTTGGCGCAGGCGTCATAGGCCCGCGCCTGCCGCGCATTGAGCTCCCTGAAATCGTCGATCAGGCTTAGCACGCCGTCTGCAAGGGCGGCGTGGCTGTCGAACAGGCCGATGCTCGTCCCCTGCTTCAAGGGCATGCCCGGCAAGGCAACCCGCATGGCGAGGATGGGCAGGCGATTGAAGACGTAGTCGAGGCCCTTCAGCTTGAAGCCGCCCAGCAGGTCCGGCACCAGTGCCAATCGGGCCTGGCGCATGTAGGGCCGCACGTCATCGACCCGGCCGACGAAGTCGACCGAGGGAAAGCGTCGCCGCAGCTCGCCGAGGTAGCGCGGCTCTGCCTCGCCCACGATCTGCAACTCGACGCCGGCGCGGGCCAGGGTTTCGGTGCCGGCCTCGAGAAATGCTTCAATGGCGATTCGCTTTATCGGCCAGTCGAGGCTGCCGACCATGATGGCTCGACGCGGCACGGTGGCGTCGATCGTGCGCTCTGCGAGCCGCGGTCCGGCATAGCCTGGCGGCAGGAATATGGCCGAGCGGCCCTGGCGCAGCCTCTGGGCATCTGCGGAAAAGCGGCGGCAGTCGTCCGGCGTGTTCGCCGTCACGAGAGTGGCGTTGGCCACCAACCGCCGCTCGAGCCGACTGACCTTGATCCGGTCGACCTTGCGTTGCAGCCGACGCAGTCCACGGGACCCCTGCTCCATGCGGCGTGCGACGGTGACCTCGTGATTGTGGGAGAGATAGACAATTCGTGGCGGCTGCGGATCGTGCCGGCAGTGGCGCAGCACCCGCCCGAGCGCCCAGCCGGCACAGATGCTGTCGAAGACCACCGCATCCCACGACCGCTCGTCGAGCGCCTCGTCGACAAGGCGCTCGAAGTTCGCAGAGTTGCCGCGCTGGGCGATGGCGGGCGTCGGCGACAGCAGGCGCCGCCAGGACGGCCTCGGTTGCTCGTCGGCGAGCCGCCAGTCGATGCCCAGCAGAGTCCGCGCCGGTCGCGGACTGTCCGGCCGCGCAAGACCGATCACGCGCAGCGACGCCCCGGCGTCGCGAGCGGCATCGATCAGCCCCTTCGAGTAGAGCAACTGCCCATTGGTGGCAGGATCGGGATCGGCGAGTGTGAGCCACAGAAAATGCATCAGCCCTCCGGTTCCAAACGATGTGAAGGGCCCGGTCCGCGCGCCAGTGATCAAGCTGTGTTGCCGCAACCGACGGCCGAAAAGGGATCGCGGTCTCGACCTCTGATTTCGCGATAGTTGCTACGCGGCAACACTGTCCGTCAGCCACAATCTGGACACTGGCAAGCCCACAAGCCGCGCTCCAAAAATAGAAGACTGCCCAGCCAGCCCGGGGCAGCGCGAGAGGGGTGTCTCGCGAAAGGGAGGGTCAATGTCTCTGGCCGTGCCGGAGGAAACATCACTTGCCGAAGCTTTCGTATGCAACAAAGCGGAAAGCGTCCTGTCGATCATCGAGAAGTGCCTCGACAACGGAACAGGCTCATGCCTGGTCGTCGGGGATGACCGGCGCCTCATCGGCCGGATCTCGCTCGATGACATTCGACGGGCCTTGGCCGATGGCACCGCGATCGTCGACCCCACGCTGGGGTGGCATCCGGCCGCCAACATGATCAGCGCCAACCTGTTGCCCAATGACATCGATCGGCACGAACTGCTGCGGCCTGTCGTCGACTCGACCGGTCACCTGACGGGCGTCCTCATCGATCGATCGGCACAACCCGTACAGGTAGCGATGCCCACCCTGACCAGCGACGACTTCCGGTCGATGCTCGACGCGTTCATCTCCGGCTGGATCTCCAGCAAGGGACCGTACGTTCAGAAGTTCGAGGCCGATTTCAGCCGCTTCGTCGGCGTGAAGCACGGCGTTGCCGTCTCCAACGGCACCGTCGCCCTGCATCTCGCCCTGGTGGCGCTGGGCATCGGGCCGGGCGACGAGGTGATCGTGCCCGACCTCACCTTCGCCGCGACGATCAATGCCGTGCTCTATTGCGGCGCCACGCCGGTCATCGTGGACGTCGACCCGGTGACCTGGTGCATGAGCCGCGAGTCGGTCAAGCGGGCCTGCACGCCACAGACCAAGGCGATCATCCCGGTGCATCTCTATGGCCGCCCGGCAGAGATCGGCCCGATCACCGAGTTCGCCAGGAGCCGCGGCATCGCCGTCGTCGAGGATTGCGCCGAAGCACACGGCGCGCGTTATCGCGGCAAGGCGGTCGGGCAGTTCGGCGACGTCTCGTGCTTCTCGTTCTACGCCAACAAGATCGTGACGACGGGCGAAGGCGGCATGTGCGTGACCGACTCCCAGGAGCTCGCGAACTCGCTGCGCATCCTGCGCGACCATGGCATGTCGCCCGACCGTTCGTACTGGCACGAGCGCGTGGGCTACAACTACCGCATCACCAACCTGCAGGCGGCGATCGGCCAGTCGCAGATCTGGCGGGTCAACGAGGTCCTGCAGCGCAATGCCCGCGTCGCCGCCCTTTACCGCGAAGCGCTGAAGAACATTCCCGATGTGCGCTTCCCGCCGCCGTTGCCCGACGAGTACCGCCCGGTGGTATGGATGGCCTGTGTCCAGGTGCCGGCGGAGAAGCGGCTGCCGCTGATGCGCGCGGCCCACGAGGCCAACATCGAGACGCGATCCTTCTTCCATCCGCTGTCGGCCTTGCCACCCTACGGCAAGTACGCCCGCTCATGCCCGACCAGCATCGAGCTTTCGGCAACGGGAGTGAACCTGCCGACATCGCGGGCGGTAGACGAACAGGTGGTGGAGCGCGTCGCCCGCGTGTTCCACCGCGTCCTCGCCTGAAGGGAAAGCCCCCAGCCATGTTGTCATGCGTTGTCGTCGGCGGCGGTCCCGGAGGTCTCGGGCCGATCTTATGGGCCGCACAGCACGGGTTGCTGCCGTCGTGGCTCGATCGCGGCGTTGCCGTCATCGAGCGCCAGGCTTTTCTCGGCGGCACGCTGGGGCGATTCGGCATCCACTCCGACTCGCTGGGCGGTTCGTACCTCGAATGCCTCGAGGCATCAGGGCTGCCGCCGGCGCTACAGCCGTTGCGCAACGAGCCGGTGGCGCGCGAGATGGCGCTGTATCGCGACAACTTTCCGCCGCTTGCCCTTGTCGACCGGTACATGCGCCGCATCGGCGTCGCGCTCGCGGGCATGTTGGCGGAGCGGTCGGCCCTGCATCTCTGCACCGAAGCGCGCGGCATACGCCTGCGGCCGAACGGCTCCGTCGACGTCGAGATAACAGGACCCGATGGCCGTGAGGGCATCCTGCAGGCCCGCTCGGTCGTCGTCGCGCTGGGCGGCCGCCAGCGCTGGTTGCACGGCGAGCTGCGCCCCGGCCTGACGCTCGCGGACTGCCACATGCGCGAGGTGATGCCCTCGGATCGCGCCCTGTCCACCGTCGGATTGAAGGAAGCCGATCGCCTGCTCGCCGGCGCCGGCCGTCGCCCGATCCTGATCCTCGGCGGGTCGCACAGCGCCTATTCGGTTGCCGGCGCCTTCCTCGGACTGGCGGGCGCCGAGCGCCTCGCTAAGGGGCAGATCGTCATCCTGCAACGGCGCGAGCCGCGAATCTTCTATCCCGACCAGAAGGCCGCACTCGACGATCGATACGATGTCGAACTTGGTGACATCTGCCCGCGCACCCAACGAGTCAATCGCATGGGCGGCCTGCGCGGGTTCGGCCGCGAGATGTGGCGCCAGGTCACTTGTCGGCCGCGCACGACATCCGAACCGCGCGTCGTCACCCTGGACATGCAGTGTCTCACCGCCGGTGAGCTCAGCACCATGATCGAGGAAGCGGCGCTGGTCGTGCCTTGCTTCGGCTACCGCGCCGCGATGTTGCCGGTGTTCGACCATGAGGGCGCGCGGCTGACGCTCAACGCCGAGCTCGGCGGCGTCGCCGTCGGCGAGCGCAGCCGGCTGTTGCTGAGCGACGGCACCTGCCTCGACAATCTGTTCGGGATCGGACTGGGTACCGGCTACAAGCTGCCGGCCAGCATGGGCGGCGAGCCCAACTTCAATGGCCAGGCCAACAGCCTGTGGCTGTATCACAACGATATCGGCGAGATCATCTATCGCGCGATTCAGGAGCTTGCCGCCGGTCCCGCAGCGGCCATCGCGGCGTAGACGAGAAGACCTCACGGTGCCGTGACCTTGTCACGCGCTGGTCACCCCGGCCACGGTGCAAGGGAGGTATCCACAACCGACGGCCGGACTGATCGGGCGCCACCTTCGACAACTCACAGGGACGGCCCAGGTGCAGGCAGAATATGAGCGCATTGCCGGCCTTGATGTGCTGCGCGGGTTCGCAGCGGCGGCGGTGATGTTGCACCATCACGCGCAGTACTACGACGTGCTTTATCCCGGGCGGGTTCCCCTCCCGGTCGACCTGGGACCGGGGCACTTCGGTGTCGAGCTGTTCTTCATCATCAGCGGCTTCGTCATCCTGATGACGATCGAGCGCAAGAAAGCGATCCGCGAATTCGCAGTCTCCCGCGTGGCGCGCCTGGTGCCGGCCTTCCTGGCGGCCCTGCTGATCGCCACCGCCATCCGCTCCTTGTGGCCCGTGCCGATATTGGATGCGCCGACGCTGCCGCAGTTCCTGGCGAATCTCACCATGGCGCCCAGCCTGTTCGGCCAGACCGGTATGGACATGCCTTACTGGACGCTGACCTATGAACTGCTCTTCTACGTCGGCATGGCGCTGATCCTGGTGCTGGGCCTGGTGCGGCGTGTCGAATGGCTCGGCCTTCTCGCCGTTGCGGTGAGCGCCGCCGTCATCCTCACCATCGACGTCAAGCTGCACTACCGACTCTCCATCGTGCTGCTGATCTACTACAGCAACTTCTTCCTGATCGGGATCTGCCTCTATCGCATCCATGCGGGCCAAGCGCGATGGATCACCTGGCTGTCGCTCGCCTGCGCCATCGGCGTCACGGCCTTAGGGGGCGGCGAGCGATCGTTCGACACGCCGGGCACGATCTATCTTCCGCTCACCATTGCATTCACCGGCCTCGTATGGTTTGCCATCGGGCCGCACGGCAAGTGGCTCACTTGGCGTCCCTTGATCTTCGTCGGGAAGATCTCCTATCCGCTCTATCTGATTCACGTCGTGCTGGGCTTCGCCGTCATCCGTTGGGGCATTGCGCAGGGCTGGAGCACGCTCGCCGGCATCATTGCCGCCGGCACCACCTGCATGATCGTGGCGACCCTGCTGCACTACTTCGTCGAATTGCCCGGCGGACGTCGGTTGCGGGCGGTTTTGGCGCGGCGACAACCGGACTTGGTCAAGCAGCGCGCCGACTTGCAGGTCCGCTTATGATCCGCCGAGCCGCTTCCGCACGTCATCGGGAATCGGCACCGCCTTCAGGGAGCGCGCGTCGCCCTCCTTCTTGGCCCAGATGCGCGTCTCGGTGCCCTCAGCCGCGACTGCACCCGAGGCATCACGGAACACATGCGCAATGGTGAAGGAGCTGCGGCCAAAGCGCGAGATGTGACTTTCGATCACCAGCTTTTCGCCGGTCTGCGAGGCGCGCCGGAAGGAGCATTCGGCGGCGACCAGGGGCGTCCCTTCCTTCCACTGCCCGCCATGGGTTTGGTCGCGCGTCAGCCCCGCCGACAGGAACAGGCGGAAGGTCGCTTGGTCGCACCAGCGAAAGTACGACGGATAGTAAACGATGCCGGCGGGATCGCAGTCGCCCCACTCGACGGTCACTTCGTGTCGGCTGGTCAGGGGCATGACGTCTCGGACATCGTCCCAGTATAGAAGCTAACGGCGTGTCCGACGATCCCGTTTCGAATCGCGGATTCCCGCGCTTCGGGCGCGTCCGACCAACTCACGAAACGGCACAAGCAGGCGCTCGCGGATCGTCGCATCGCGTTCGAGGACGGAGAGCGCCAACGCCACGGACTCCAGCGTCGACAAAGCATCGGCCCGCGCCTCGCGCCGCAGGTTGCCGTAAAGAGAAGGTCCGTCGGGCACGACAACAAGGCGGCGCAGTCGCGTGAGCCAGGCGTTGCGCCACCACAGTGCCTTGGCCTGCGCCCAGTTGCCGTCGAGTGCGACGATGCCCTGCAGGCCGGCCAACGCAGTCGCCTGATCGGCCAGCGGCTCGCCATCTCGACCGACCGCGAGCAGCGGGTCCTTGCACAACCGCCGTGCATTGTCACCAATCTTGCCGCCCCCGAGATACAGCACACCCCATTGACGGGGATCGGCGGAGCGTTGTTCATTCGGCAGGGTCAGTGCATGGCCGAGGTTGCGCCAGGATAGCCCCACTGAGACGCGAGCGTCAGTGAGTGAGTGCGCCAGCAACCGAGCCGTGCCCAGCACGCGGTCCTGCTCCTGTGGATGTTGCAGGATGAGCACCGCCACCCTGTTGTCGACGACAGGCGTGGGCGGGCAAACGCAGAGCGCGGGTGGTCGCCCGCACGGGCAGGGTTTTGCCAAGGTGGCTTCGCTCATGCACGGACGTATAGACCGTTCGCCAGAAGGCTGTCGCCATGACCGTTTCCGTCGTCGCCGTGCCCAGCGTGACCAAGCTGCCTCCAGCAGCCGATGGCGGGGTGGTGGTCGGCGGCTCGCATGGGGCGGTCTACGCGGCCTATCTCTCCGCCAAGGCGGGCGCGCGGGCGGCCATTCATAACGATGCCGGCATCGGCCGTGACGAGGCAGGCGTCAGCGGGCTCGCCTGGGCCCAATCTCACGGCATGGCGATGGCGGCGGCGCTCAGCGGCAGCGCACGCATCGGCGACGGCGCAGACATGCTGAAGCGCGGCATCATCAGCCGCGCCAATCCTCTCGCGGCGGCCTGCGGCGTCATGGCCGGACAGAGCGTGGCGGAAGCGGCCGAGCTCCTGAAGACGGCACCATGGCCGCATCCCAAACCGGCGCCACTGACTGAAGGCCGAACCATGGCCGGTCGCATCGTGTGTGTGGATTCGATTTCGCTGGCGACGGCGCGCGATCGCGGCAAGGTCGTGGCCAGCGGCAGCCATGGCGGCGTGCCGGCGGGCGAAACGGCTGCGGCATTCGGGCCGCTGCTGGTGCTCTTCAACGATGCCGGGTTCGGGATGGAGCATGCGGGGGTGGCGGGCCTCGCCATCCTCGACCAAGCGGGGATCGCCGGCGCCGCCGTTTCGACCATGTCGGCGCGCATCGGCGATGGCCGCTCGACGCTGCTGGACGGTTTCCTGTCGGAAGTGAACCAGGCTGCATACCGGCTTGGCGCTCGCCCGGGCCGGTCCGCCCTTGCCTTCGCCCTTGCGGTGGCCGAAAAGATCGGTTGAGCAGAGGCGCGGGAGATCGAGAGGGCATGGCCGTCATCAACGTGAAGTCGGAGATCGCCGGCAATGTCTGGAAGATCCAGACCAAGCCGGGGGACAAGATCGAGGCCGATGGCGAGATCATGATCCTGGAGTCGATGAAGATGGAGATCCCCGTGCTCTCGCCCAAGGCGGGCACCATCAAGGAGATCAGGGTCAGCGAAGGCGAGGCGATCGGCGAAGGCCAGCTTGTCGCCATTCTAGATGCGTAGCAGCGCCGTCGCCGTCGAAATCGTTCGGCTCTGGGCGCCCCACAATCTCCGCCGGGTGGCGCCCGGCGTGGCGCTGTGCGCCGTCATCGCCGCGGTCGCCTTCGTCGCCGACAAGCAGAACTTTCTGCGCTTCGGCGCCGTCTGGATTCCACCGCTGATCCTGACGCTGGTGGTCGGCATGGCACTGCAGCCGCTGTCGGATCGCGCAGCGCTGAAGCCCGGCATCGAGTTCGCCGGCCGCACGCGGCTGCGCGTCGGCGTCGCACTCTATGGGGCGCGGCTCACCTTCGGCCAGCTGATCGACGGTGGTGCGCTGCCGGTCCTGATCGCGCTGGCAGCGGTTTCATGCACCATCGTGTTCGGCGCATGGGCGGCGCGGCTGTTCGGGCTCAGCCGCGACTTCGGCCTGCTGACCGGCTGCGCCACCGGCGTGTGCGGCGCCGCGGCGGCGATGGCCGCTTCCGCCGTGCTGCCCAAGCATGAAAATTCCGATCGTGACCTTGCCTTCACGGTCATGGGCGTGAACTTCCTCAGCACGGTGGTGATGGTGATCTATCCCACGCTGCAGCCCGTGCTGGGCTATTCGCTGCATGAGATGGGCGTGTTCCTGGGCGGCGCCATCCACGACGTGGCCCAGGTCGCGGGCGCCGGACAGACCATGGGCCCGCAGGTTCTGACCGAGGCGATCATCACCAAGCTGCTGCGCGTGGCGTTCCTGTTGCCGGCCATCGCCGGCATCGCCTGGTGGGTGGCACGAAGCGGTGCAGCGGCCGGCGAGGCCCGACCTTCGCCGCCGGTGTTCCTGTTCGGCTTTCTCGCGCTCGCCGCGCTCAACTCGGTGGGCATCGTGCCGCCCGGCGTGAAGGCGGCCGTGGCCGAGATCTCCTCATTCCTGATCATCACCGCCATCGCCGCCCTCGGCATCAAGACGTCGCTGCTGGCGCTCGCCCGCATCGGCATCGCGCCGGTGATGCTGCTGATCACCCAGACCGCGTTCATCGGCGTGCTGGTGGTGAGCCTGATCTACGGCCTGCGGACGCTCGGGGTCCCTTAGGTCCCCGGTCTCGTTCCCGTCGCGCGGACCACCTCGCCCCAGGTGTCGATCTCCTTCTTGATGAACTCGGCGAACTGGATGGGCGAGCCGGGCGCGGGCATGGCAGCCTTCTGCTCGATCTGACGGATGATGGCGGCATCCTGCAGCAGCGTGTTGATGTCCTTGTTGACCTTGGCGACGATCTCGAGCGGCGTGCGCGCCGGCGCGGCAAGGCCCGACCAGCCGGCGGCATCGAAGCCCGCAAGCGTGTCGGCGATCGGCGGAATGCCATCGAGCGGCGGGGCGGCGCGCCGCGCCGTCGTCACCGCCAGCGCCTTGATGCGCTTGTCGCTGATCGGACCCAACGCGGCCGCCGTGCTGTCCATCATCAGCTTGACGTGGCCGCCCAGAAGATCGGCCATGGCCGGGCCGCTGCCCTTGTAGGGAATGTGCACGATGTCGAGCTTGGCGCGCAGCTTGAAGAGCTCCATGGCGAGGTGCTGCGACGTCCCCGGCCCCGCCGAAGCGTAGCTGAGTTGTCCCGGCTCCTTGCGCGCCAGGTCGATCAGCTCGGCAAGGGTGTTCGCCGGAAAGCTGGGATGGGCCACGATCACCAGCGGCACCAGAAAGATGTTGGAGATCGGCAGGAAGTCGACAAGCGGTCGATACGGCAAGTCGGGGTAAAGACTCGGATTGACGCCGAAGGTGCCGCTCGACACGACCATCAGCGTGTAGCCGTCAGGCGCGGCCGCCTTGCCATACTCGGTCGCCGGAATGCCGCTGCCGCCGGCCTTGTTCTCGACCACGACCTGCTGCTTCCACATTTCGGTCAGCTTCTCGGCCATCAGCCGGGCAAAAATGTCGGCGGCTTGGCCCGGCGGAAACGGCACGATGAAATGCACCGGCTTGTTGGGCCACGGCGCCTGCGCGATTGCCGGCCCGGCCAGCATGGTCCCGGCTGCAATTCCTGCCGCACTGGCCAAACCCATCGCCCGTCGGCGGGTGGGATTACTCGACATAAGAACGCCTCCACTTTTTCGGCCGGCAAGCTAGCACAGACCCATCAGATGGACGTCCTAGACTCGACACAATCGCCGCCCACATAGGCTTGCGGCGAGGCTCCGAGGTCGATCGGCTTCGTGGACATCCCGCCCCCGACACCTACTCTGCCGCCGACGTCGCGTGCATGGAGCGCTCCCGTGAGCATTCGCTATTACGAGGACTTCAAGGTCGGTGACCGGTTCACCAGTGCCGGCCTGACGATGACCGAAGCGTCCATCATCGATTTCGCCCGGCAGTGGGATCCGCAGCCCTTCCACACCGACGCTGAGTTTGCCAAGAAGTGGACATTCGGCGGCCTGATCGCGTCGGGTCTGCACACCATGGCGGTCACACTGCGCCTGTGGCTGGACCAGGGCGTGTTCCGGGCCTGCAGCCTGGGCTCGCCCGGCATCGGCGAGGTCCAGTTCCCG
>JADHLS010000045.1 GCA_016780605.1 Reyranella sp. | reverse complement strand
AGATGACGCAGCACGGCAAGCTGCAGATGCGGCGCGCGCTCGGCCACGATGCCGTCGTGCAGCACGTAGCGTTTCACGAACTTGGCGAGCCGCGACAGAGTCTGCTCCAGGCTCTTCTCGAAGCGCTTGCCGTCGCGCAGGAACGCGAGGTCGGCATAGATCAGCGCCTTCAAGGCGGCGACCGCCTCGTGGCCAACCAGCCCGGCGCGCAGCGCCCGCCGCAGATGGGTGCGCTGGCGGGCCAGCGAGAACACGAAGCGCGCGGGGAAGCCCGGATCGGCCGCCGTGGCCAGCCAGTCGTAGTGGCGGATCCACGAGACCATGCGCTCGGCCAGCACATCGCGCTTCCAGGTGACGGGCGACCATCGGCTTTCGCGCTCCGACCAGTCGTCGACCAGCCGCACCGCCAACGCCGCCGCCGAAGGATCGCCCGAGTCGCGCAGATCGCGCAGCCAGCCGAAGCCGTTCAGGGCGTCGAGCCACAGCGGCGGTGCGCCGGCGCGCCGCCACGGCGGATCGTCGGACTGGGGCGTCACGGCGCCCGAACTGCCGCGCGCCAGCAATTCGCCCATGATCAGCCGCTGGCCGATGGCGGGGTCGCCCGGCCAGCTGTCGGGGGCCACGGCAAAGAACGAGCGCGGCGAGGCGTAGCCCAGGGTCAGCGAATAGAGGCCCGATTCCAGGAGCCACAGGCCGAAGCCACGACCATCGGCTTTGTGGGTACGGGCCTTGGAGGAGGAGGACGGACCGCCGGCGGGGGACCGGAGCGGGCGGGTGCCGGCCGTCAAAGGCTCACCCGGTCGGCGCACGTCTGATGCAACCAGCGTCATTTGCTTCTGTTCTTTGGCCCGCCGGCAGTTTCCACCGGGCAGTTGAGAGGGTGCGGGCATTTTAGCCGAGCCCGGCGGCCATGGCGATGGCCCGCAAAGGGCCTTGAAGCGCCCTTGTACCGCCACGGGGGAAACCCCAGATTCACCATCAAGGGAAGGCCTTAATGGATTCCTGGACGCTCGCTCCTCGGAGGAGGGTTCTTATGAGCCGTGTGTCGATGTTCAATTCGCCCCTGCTGCTGGGCTTCGACCAGCTCGAACGGACCCTTGACCGGCTGGCCAAGAGCGCCGAGGGCTATCCACCCTACAATATCGAACGGATCGGCGAGAACGGGCTGCGCATCACCCTCGCGGTGGCCGGCTTCACCGCCGACGATCTTTCGATCGAGCTCGTCGAGAACCAGCTGACCGTGCGCGGCAAGCAGACCGACGACACCGACCGGGTCTTCCTCCATCGCGGCATTGCCGCCCGCCAATTCCAGCGGGCGTTCATGCTGGCCGAAGGCATCGAGGTGACCGGCGCGCGTCTGGACAACGGGCTCTTGTCGATCGACCTCGTGCGGCCGGTCCAGGAGCCGCGGATCCGCACCATCCGCATCGAGGCCGGCGCAACGGCCGATGCGGCGGGCAACACCATCGACATCACCGCACGCCGGACAGTCACGCCGAATAGGGCACGCTGAGCGGTTCGCGCTGACGCTGCCAAGGAGGTAGCCATGGAAAACGAGCAGACCAACAACAACTTCACGCCCCTCGCCGACGAAGCCTTCCTGAGCCTCGGCGCCCAGCACATCGCCTACGTCAAGGCCATCAACCTGCCGGACGGCGCGCATGCGATCGGCATCTTCTCCGCCGACGGCAAGCCGATGGCCGCCGCGCCCTCGGTCGAGCTCGCGCAGGCGCTGATCCGCCAGCACGAGCTCGAGCCGGCGCTGGTGCATTGAGCTCAAGGGGCGTCGGCCAAGGTAACACCTCATCCTGAGGAGCCGCGCGCAGCGCGGCGTCTCGAAGGATGGGCAACAGTGAGACTTTGGCCACCCTTCGCCCGCTTGAAAGCGCTAAGCCGCGCTCTGCGTCTGCACGGGATCGAGCAACAGGGCGTAGAGCGCGTCGGCGCTTTCGGTTGCGCGCAGCTTGTCGACCAGGTTGCGGTCGCGCAGCAGACGTGAGACGCGGGCAAGCGCCTTCAGGTGGTCGGCGCCCGCGCCTTCGGGCGCCACCAGCAGGAACACGATGTCGACCGGTCGGTCGTCGATCGAATCGAAGTCGATCGGATTGACGAGGCGGGCGAACAGGCCGCGCGGGGCGCTGAGCGTGCTCATGCGGCCGTGCGGAATGGCGATGCCGCCGCCGATTCCAGTCGAGCCCAGCCGCTCGCGCTCGAGCAGGCGGTCGAACAGCTTGCGCTCGTCGAGGCCCATCAAGGCTGCCGCTCGGCTTGCCAGGTCGGCCAACAGGGCCTTCTTGCCGGACGCTTTTACGCTGGCCAGAACGGCGTCCGGCCCGGGCAGCAAATCGGCAATTTCCACAATGTCACCAAAGGGTTAACGGACCAGGACCAAATCGTCGCCGGGCGCGAAGGCGCCCCTATAGGCGCCTCGTCCGGTCGGGTCAAGCCGCTCCTTCAGGGGACCCGCAATGGTCTTTAGTCGGCCGGCCCGGCCAACGCCTGCGAGGCGATCGCGGCGCTCGGCACCGATGACGGCAGGCTGCGGCCCAGGCCCAACCGGCCCAGCCGACGGCGCTCGGCCGACGAGGGAATGCGCATGGCCTCGCGATACTTGGCGACCGTGCGGCGCGCGATCTCGATGCCTTCGCCCTTCAACAGGTCGACGATGCGATCGTCCGACAACGGCTGTTGCGCGCTCTCGCCGCCGACCAGGTGACGAATGCGCGAGCGCACCGACTCCGAGGACACGACGACGCCCGGCGTGCGCGCCGGCAAGGCCGAGGTGAAGAAATACTTCAGCTCGAAGATGCCGCGCGGCGTGGCGATGTACTTGTTGGAGGTGACGCGGCTCACCGTGCTCTCGTGCAGCTCGGTGGCGATGGCGATGTCGCGCAGCACCAGCGGCCTCAGCGCGCTGACGCCATGGCGGAAGAAGCCGTCCTGCTGGCGCACGATCTCGCGCGCCACTTTGAGGATGGTGGTGGCGCGCTGTTCAAGAGTCTTCACCAGCCAGTTGGCCGACTGGAAACGCTCGGCGACGAAGTCGCGGTCGGACTTGGCGCGCGCACCCTTCATCAAGGTCGCATGGTAGTTGCGATCGACCAGCACCTTGGGCAGCGCATCGGTGTTGAGCTCGATGTGCCAGCCCTCTTCGCCGGTGTCGGGATCCTTGGCCGGGCGCAGGAAGAGATCGGGCGCCACCGGCTGGATCGGCTCGAAGTCGAAGGCCTGGCCGGGACGCGGATCGAGGGTGCGCAGCTCGCTCAGCATCTCGCGTAGATCCTCGTCGTCGACACCGCAGCGGCGGCGCAGCTGACCGAGCTCGCCGGCCGCGACCAGATCGAGATTGTTCAGCATCGCCTTCATCGCCGGATCGAGGCGATTGCGCTCGGCGAGCTGGGCGCCCAGGCACTCGGCGACGGTGCGGGCGAAGAGACCCGCGGGTTCGATCTGACGCAGGCGTGCCCACACCGCGTCGACGACGTCGAGACCGACGCCGCAGGCTTCGGCGACGGCCGGCGCGTCGAGGCGGCAATAGCCCGCCTCGTCGAGACCTTCGGCAAGCTTGAGCGCGATGCGCCGCTCGGCGGCGTCGGCGAACATCAGCTCGATCTGCTCCAGCACATGGACGGCGAGCGAGCGCGGCCGCTCGGAAACGAAATCGAGGGCGCCGGGGGCATCGTCGCGCTGGCCGACGCGGCTTGCGGTGCCATCGCCGCCGCGATCGGCATGCTCGCGCGTCCAGCGCTCGTCGGCATCGGCCAGGGCGGGCGCGGCGGCCGCCAGCGTGTCGGCGGTGTCGCTCGGCGCTTCGAGGACCGGCATCTCCTGCTCGGTCGCCGGGCCGTCATCGGCCGAGCCTTCGGCGAGCAAGGGGTTCTTTTCGAGTTCCTGCTGGATGAAAGCGGCCAGCTCGAGGTGCGAGAACTGCAGCAGCTTGATCGCCTGCTGCAGCTGTGGCGTCATCGCCAGGGTCTGGCGCGAAGCCAGGATGAGACTCGGACCGATACGCATTTGCCCCCACCCTAGAGGTCGGTTGGACCTCCCCGTACGGTGGTTTAAGCAAAAACCATGCCAAGTTCTAGATCAAGGGAATTCAGTGCTCGAAGATGTCCACCTCGGGCCAGCCGGCCAGGTCCAGGCGGGCGCGGGTGGGCAGGAACTTGAAGGCGGCCTGGGCCAGTTCGGTGCGGCCCTCCCGTGCCAGCAGGGCGTCCAGCTTGGCCCTGAGCGCATGCAAATGCAGCACATCCGATGCCGCGTAGGCCAGCTGCTCGTCGCTCAGCGTCTCGGCGCCCCAGTCGGAGGTCTGCTGCTGCTTGGAGAGCTCGACTCCCAGAAGCTCCTTGCAGAGATCCTTCAGGCCCCAGCGGTCGGTGAAGGTGCGCACCAGGCGGGCTGCTATCTTGGTGCAGTAGACCGGCTCGCAGCGCACGCCCAGCGCATGTTCCAGCATCGCGATGTCGAAGCGGCCGAAATGGAAGAGCTTCAGAACGTTCGGATCACCAATCATCGCGGCGAGCCGCGGCGCCTGCACCGGCCCGCGCGGGATCTGCACCAGATGGGCATTGCCGTCGCCCGCCGAGAGCTGGACCAGGCAGAGCCGGTCGCGATGCGGGTTCAGCCCCATGGTCTCGGTATCGACGGCCACGACGGAGCCGAGCGACAGGTCGGCCGGGAGGTCGCCGCGGTGAAGGCTGATCGCCATTTAGGGGGTGCCTCGCAAGCCTCGCATGGTGCCCAGGAGAAGACTCGAACTTCCACGCCTCGCGGCGCTAGTACCTGAAACTAGTGCGTCTACCAATTCCGCCACCTGGGCACGGCATGCGGGCTAGAGGGCGGTGAGTTAAGGGCCGCCCGGCCCGATGTCAACCGCCACAGCACCCTGCGCGAGGCCTACTCCTTGAAGCCCGCAGGGCGCTCGCAGGGCACGGTTCCCATCTTGCCGGGCACCGAGACTTCGAGGATCTCCATGGTGTCGGAAGTGCGGATCTCGTTGTGCGGCAGGTAGCCCGGGATGAAGAGCGAATCGCCCTCCTCGACCTTGAGCGTGCGGCCGTCCTCGAACTGCAATTCGACCCAGCCCTTGATCATGTAGATGAACTGGCCGTCGCACTCGTGATAGTGCCAGCCGGTCGGGCGGCTCATGCCCTGGCTCGCCTGCATGACCTGGGCGCGCATGCCGCCGTCGCTCGCCTCGG
This sequence comes from Reyranella sp., assembly GCA_016780605.1. Lineage (GTDB taxonomy): Bacteria > Pseudomonadota > Alphaproteobacteria > Reyranellales > Reyranellaceae > Reyranella. Next base: position 8,420 of record JADHLS010000045.1, on the reverse strand, counting down.
CGACCTCGAGATCGCGGTACTTGAAGAAGTCGCGCCGGCCCTTCACCAGCTTGGGCGCGGCGCTGCGCGCATGGGCGACCTTCTGGCGGGAAGTCCGGGTCACGGTATCGGGTGCCATCGATTCCTCCAATGTTGCTTGAGCTACTTGGCCGCCAGCATACACCCTTGCGCCGTCACGGCGATGGGCTATAGGCACGTCCATGGATATCAAGCAGGTCACGGTTTTCGGCGGTTCGGGCTTCATCGGCCGGGCCATCGTGCGCGCTCTCGCCCAGGAGGGTTACCAGATCCGGGTGGCCTGCCGGCGCCTCGAGCTGGCCGAGCGCTGCAAGACGGCGGGCGATGTCGGCCAGGTGACGCTGATCCGGGCGAACCTGCGCATGCCGCAGTCGGTGGTGGCCGCCATCACCGGCAGCCAGGCCGTGATCAATGCCGCCGGCATCCCCTTCGAGCGCGGCCGCCAGCGCTATCGCAACGTGCATGTCGAGGGCGCGCGGGCGATCGCCGAGGCCTCGCGCGCCGCCGGCGTGCAGCGCCTGGTGCACATCTCGGGCATCGGCGCGGAAAGCCGCAGCTCCAAGAACCGTTACATCCAGTCCAAGGTCGAGGCCGAGGACGCCGTCATCGCGGGCTTCGAGACGGCAACGATCCTGCGGCCGAGCGTGGTGTTCGGCGCCGACGATGCGATGTTCAATCGCCTCGCCAGGATAGCGACGCAGGCGCCGTTCGTGCCTGTCGTCGGCAACGGCAAGGCGCGCGTTCAGCCGGTGTTCGCCGGCGATGTCGGCGCGGCCGCCGCCGCCGTGCTGGCGCGGCCCGACACGGCAAAGAGCGTGTTCGAGCTGGGCGGGCCCAAGGTCTATACCTATCGCGAGATCGCGGCCCTCACCCTGCGCGAGATCGACCGCGACAAGCCGATCATCGGCGTGCCCGCCGGCCTGATGAAGATCGCCGGCTGGTTCGCCGAGTTCCTGCCCGTGCCGCCGCTGACCCACGACCAGGTCGATCTCCTCACCCACGACAGTGTCGTGCGCGGCGGGGCCAAGACCTTGGCCGATCTCGGCATCGCGGCGACCGCGGCCGAGGCCATCCTGCCGACCTATCTCGATCGCTTCCGTATCGGCGGCCGCTACAACAAGCACGCGCCGGCCTGATTTTCCTAAAAGCCTTTGATCTGCAGGTTCTTTTCTGTGCTTCATCCAAATAGTCCTAAATTGTAACTATTTCGAGATTGAATGCGGACAATCTCGCTCGAGGATCGCAACGAGATTCCCTTTGGGGAAAATTAGGTCAAATATATTGACTTATCTTCCGCGGAGTGCTCTATAGACTCTGCAAGCGCAGCTTTAGCGCGGCCGGCGCGCTTCTTGCGTAATAAAATTTCACAGACAGTTGGATCGGGTATCCCATGACCGAGAGGATGCTGAAGTTCGTCGCCACCCCGCAGGCCATGCCGGACAAGCGCCCGGCGGCTGAGCGCCGGCGCGACTTCGACGAGATCTACGCGAACTACGCGCGCGAGAAGGCGGCCGAGCAGGCGGCGCGCTGCTCGCAATGCGGCGTGCCGTTCTGTCAGATTCATTGCCCGCTGCACAACAACATCCCCGACTGGCTGAAGCTCACCGCCGAGGGCCGCCTGGAAGAGGCCTACGAGCTTTCCTCGGCGACCAACAACTTCCCGGAGATTTGCGGCCGCATCTGCCCGCAGGACCGGCTGTGCGAGGACAACTGCGTCATCGAGAAGGGCTTCGAATCGGTCACCATCGGCTCGGTCGAGAAGTTCATCACCGACACCGCCTGGAAGGAGGGCTGGGTGCAGCCGATCAAGCCCAGGCGCGAGCGGCCGGAGAGCATCGGCATCGTCGGCGCCGGCCCGGCGGGCCTCGCGGCGGCCGAGCAGCTGCGGCGCAAGGGCTACCAGGTCACGGTCTACGACCGCTACGATCGCGTCGGCGGCCTGCTGATCTACGGCATCCCAAACTTCAAGCTCAAGAAGGAGATCGTGCAGCGTCGCGAGACGCTGCTGCGCCACTCCAAGGTCACGTTCGAGCTGGACTGCGAGGTTGGACGCGACGTCACGCTCGACCAGCTGCGCGCGCGTCACGCGGCCGTGCTGATCGCGACCGGTGTCTACAAGGCGCGCGATATCGCAGCGCCCGGCGTCGGCGTCGATGGCATCGTCGCCGCGCTCGATTATCTCACGGCCTCGAACCGCAACGGCCTCGGCGACAAGGTCGACGAGTTCGACTCCGGAACGCTCAACGCCAAGGGCAAGAACGTCGTGGTGATCGGCGGTGGCGACACGGCGATGGACTGCGTGCGCACGGCGGTGCGGCAGGGCGCCAAGTCGGTGAAGTGCCTCTATCGCCGCGACCGCGCCAACATGCCGGGCTCGCAACGCGAGGTGAAGCATGCCGAGGAGGAAGGCGTCGAGTTCGTCTGGCTGACCGCGCCGCAGGGCTTCCTGGGCAAGGACCATGTCAGCCACGTGCGCGCCGTGCGCATCCATCTCGGCATGCCCGACGCCACCGGCCGCCAGACGCCGCAGGAGATCCCCAACAGCCACATCAACGTTCCCGCCGACCTGGTGCTGAAGGCGCTGGGCTTCGATCCCGAAGACCTGCCGGCGATGCTGAAGGCGCCGGATCTCGGCGTCACCGGCTGGGGCACGCTCAAGATCGACTGGAAGAGCATGATGACCAACCTCGACGGCGTGTTCGCCGCCGGCGACATCGTGCGCGGCGCCTCGCTGGTCGTGTGGGCGGTGCGCGACGGCCGCGACGCGGCCGAGCGCATCCATTCCTATCTGACGACGAAGGCTGCGGCCTCGATCGCCGTCGCCGCGGAGTAGACGCCGATGATGACGCTTTACGACTTCATGGGCTCGGGCAACGGCTACAAGGTGCGGCTGGTGCTGGACCATCTCGGCCTGCCCTACAAGCTCGTCGAGTGCGACATCCTGAAAGGCGAGACGCGCACGCCCGAGTTCCTGGCCAAGAACCCGAACGGCCGCATCCCGACGCTGCAACTCGAGGACGGCTCCTTCCTCTTCGAATCCAACGCCATCATCTGGTACCTGGCCGAAGGCACCAAGCTCGCGCCCAAGGATCGCCGGGCGCGCGCCGAGACGCTCCAATGGATGTTCTTCGAGCAGTACAGCCACGAGCCCTACATCGCGACGGTGCGCTTCTGGAAGCACTTTCTGCCCAAGCTGACGCCGCTGCAGGAAATGGAGCTGCCCGGACGCATGGAGAAGGGCTACGCTGCACTCGGTGTGATGGAGCAGCATCTCGCGCGCCATCCCTACTTCGTCGCAAACGAATACGGCCTCGCCGACATCACGCTCTATGCCTACACCCACGTCGCCGGTGAGGGCGGCTTCAACCTGGACAACTTCCCGCAGGTCAACGCCTGGATGGCGCGCGTCGCCGCCCGCGCGGGCGACGTGGCGATCGATCACCCCAAGAACTGACAAAGGGAGAGACAGCAATGCCGATGATCAACGTCCAGATGTTCGAGGGCCGCACCACCGAGCAGCGCCGAAAACTCGCGAAGGAGCTCACCGAGGGCACCTGCCGCGCGCTCGGCTGCACGCCGGACGCGGTGCAGATCATCATCACCGACATCAAGAAAGAGAACTGGGCCGAGGCCGGGAAGCTCTTTTCAGACTGATCTGTAACTAGCCGCGCCCGTCGCGCCGCCCTCCCCCTCCCTACCCTCCCCCGTATGACGGGGGAGGAGCTGAAGGAGGGAGACTTCCTCCCCCGTCATACGGGGGAGGGCAGGGAGGGGGAAAGCAGCGGGAGAGGATCTCACAATGACCGATCGTTTCGACGCCGACCAATTCATCCGCGACTACAAGAGCGGCACCGCCAGGCTCACCGACGCCTACGGCTACAACCCCGCCCAGGAGATGGACTCTTGCGGCGTCGGCCTGGTCGTTGCGCTGGACGGCAAGCGACGCCGCGATGTCGTCGTGGCGGGTATCGATGCCCTGAAGGCGGTATGGCACCGCGGCGCCGTCGACGCCGACGGCAAGACCGGCGACGGGGCGGGCATCCACGTCGAGATCCCGCAGGATTTCTTCAAGGACCATGTGCGCGATTCCAGCGGCGAGGCCCCGGAGGGCGGGCGCATCGCCGTCGGCATGGTGTTCCTGCCGCGCACCGACCTGCAGGCGCAGGAACGCTGCCGCATCATCGTCGAGGCCGAGATCCTGCGCTTCGGCCATGTGATCCTGGGCTGGCGTCAGGTGCCGGTCGACATCTCGGTGATCGGCGAGAAGGCCAATGCAACTCGGCCCGAGATCGAGCAGATCCTGATCGGCCGCGGCAACCCGCAGCTCGACAACCGTGAGTTCGAGAAGCAGCTCTACATCCTGCGCCGGCGCATGGAGAAGGCGGCGCTGGCCGAGAATATCGGCGAGTTCTACGTCTGCTCGCTCAGCTGCCGGTCGGTCGTCTACAAGGGAATGTTCCTGGCCGAGCATCTCTCGGCCTTCTACCCCGACCTTCTGGACGAGCGCTTCACGTCGCGGTTCGCGATCTTCCATCAGCGCTATTCGACCAACACCTTTCCGCAATGGAAGCTGGCGCAGCCCTTCCGCGTGCTGGCGCACAACGGCGAGATCAACACCATCCTGGGCAACGTCAACTGGATGAAGAGCCACGAGGCGCGGCTTGCCCATGACGGCTTCGGCCGCGCCATCGAGGACCTGAAGCCCATCATCCAGCCCGAGGCGTCGGATTCCTCGGCGCTCGACAACGTCTTCGAGCTGCTGGTGCGCGGCCATCGCAACCTGCCGATGGTCAAGGCGATGATGATCCCCGAGGCCTCGTCCTCGAACCCGACCGTGCCGCCCAAGCACCGTGCCATGTACAACTACGTGAACGGCGTCATGGAGCCGTGGGATGGCCCCGCCGCCATCGCCGCGGTCGCCGGCAAGTGGGCGCTGGTCGGGCTCGACCGCAACGGCTTGCGGCCGATGCGCTACGTGCGCACCTCGGACGCGCTGCTGATCGCCGGCTCCGAGGCCGGCATGGTACCGCAGGAAGAGAGCAAGATCGTCGAGAAGGGCCGGCTTGGCCCCGGCGAGATGCTGGCTGTCGATATAGACGCGCCGCTTCTCTACAAGGACAGCGAGCTGAAGGACATGCTCGCCGACACCCACGACTACGCGGCCTGGACGACGCGCACGGTCGAGCTCGATTCGCTGATCAAGCAGGACGCACCGGCCGCCGAGCACTTCGCGGCCGACGAGCTGCGCCGCCGGCAGTTCTCGGTCGGCTGGTCCGTCGAGGATCTAGAGATGATCCTCCATCCCATGGTCGAGGACGGCAAGGAAGCCGTGGGCTCGATGGGCGACGACGCGCCGCTCGCGGTGCTGTCGGACACCTATCGCGGCATGCACCACTACTTCCGCCAGAACTTCAGCCAGGTCACCAACCCGCCGATCGACAGCTTGCGCGAGCGCAACGTGATGACGATCCGCACGCGGCTCGGCAACCTCGGCAACATCCTGGACGAGAGCCCCGAGCAGAGCGAGATGCTCTCGCTGCAGTCGCCGATCGTGCTCAACGCCGAGTTCGAAGCGATGCGCCGCTACATGGGCGAGACCGCCTGCCGCATCGACTGCACTTTCGAGGTGAAGGGCGGCCTCGACGCCATGCGCCAGGCCTTCGAGCGCATCGCCAAGGAGGCCGAGGACGGCGTGCGCTCGGGCTGCCTGCACGTCGTGCTGACCGACGCCAATGTCGGGCCCGATCGCGCCGCGCTGCCGATGATCCTGGCGGCGGGCTGCGTGCACTCCTACCTGGTGCGCCAGTCGCTGCGCACCTTCACCTCGCTCAACGTGCGCTCGGCCGAGTGCCTCGACGTGCACTACGCCGCCGTCATCATCGGCGTCGGCGCCACCACGGTGAACCCCTACCTCGCCGAGGAGACCATCGCCGCCCGCCACAAGCGCGGCCTGTTCGGCAAGCTCACGCTCGCCCAGTGCCTGGCCAACTATAAGAAGGCGCTGGACGACGGACTGCTCAAGGTCATGTCCAAGATGGGCATCTCGGTGCTGTCGTCGTACCGCGGCGGCTGCAACTTCGAGGCGGTCGGCCTGTCGCGTTCGCTGGTCCAGGAGTTCTTCCCCGGCATGCCGTCCCGCATCTCGGGCATCGGCCTGCGCGGCGTGCAGGAGAAGATCGCCGAGCAGCACCAGCGCGCCTTCGACGAGGACGTGATCGCGCTGCCGATCGGCGGCTTCTACAAGACGCGGCGTGGCGGCGATCGCCACAACTTCGAGGGCAACCTCATCCACATGCTGCAGGATGCGGTGAACACCGAGTCCTACGAGAAGTACCGCCGCTACAGCGAGCAGGTCCGCCGCCTGCCGCCCATCAATCTGCGCGACCTGCTGGACTTCAAGAGCGATCGTCCGGCGATTCCGGTCGACGAGGTCGAATCGATCACCGAGCTGCGCAAGCGCCTGGTGGCGCCCGGTATCTCGCTGGGCGCGCTGGGGCCCGAGGCGCACGAGACGCTGTCGATCGCCATGAACCGCATCGGCGCCAAGTCGGATTCCGGTGAAGGCGGCGAGGATCCGGCGCGCTATCGCCCGCGCTCCAACGGCGACAACGCCTCGTCGGCCATCAAGCAGGTGGCGTCGGGCCGATTCGGCGTCACGGCGGAGTACCTGAACAACTGCCGCGAGCTCGAGATCAAGGTCGCCCAGGGCGCCAAGCCTGGCGAGGGCGGCCAGCTGCCCGGGCTCAAGGTCAGCGAGATGATCGCCAGGCTGCGTCATTCGACGCCGGGCGTGACCTTGATCAGCCCGCCGCCGCATCACGACATCTACTCGATCGAGGATTTGGCGCAGCTGATCTACGACCTGAAGCAGATCAACCCCGAGGCGCGGGTCACGGTGAAGCTGGTCGCGCGCTCGGGCATCGGCACCATCGCAGCCGGCGTCGCCAAGGCCAAGGCCGACGTGATCCTGGTGTCGGGCCACTCGGGCGGCACGGGTGCGTCGCCACAGACGAGCATCAAGTACGCCGGCATCCCCTGGGAGATGGGCCTGTCGGAGACGCACCAGGTGCTGACCTTGAACCGGCTGCGCGACAAGGTGCTGCTGCGCACCGACGGCGGCATCAAGACCGGCCGTGACGTCGTTGTGGCGGCGATGCTGGGCGCCGAGGAATACGGCATCGGCACGGCCTCGTTGATCGCCATGGGCTGCATCATGGTGCGGCAGTGCCATTCCAACACCTGCCCGGTCGGCGTGTGCACGCAGGATCCCAAGCTGCGCGCCAAGTTCGAGGGCACGCCCGAGAAGGTGGTGAACCTCTTCAGCTTCATCGCCGAGGAGGTGCGCACGATCCTCGCGCAGCTGGGCTACCGCTCGCTGCTCGAGGTGGTCGGCCGCTCGGATCTGCTGAAGCAGGTGAGCCGCGGCGCGCGCTATCTCGACGATCTCGACCTCAACCCATTGCTGACGCGGGCCGACGGCGGGCGCGAGACGGCGCATTGCACGGTCGAGGGCCGCAACGAGGTGCCCGATACGCTGGACGCGCAGATGATCCGCGATGCCAAGCCGCTCTTCACCCATCGCGAGAAGATGCAGCTGCAGTACAGCGTCCGGAACACGCACCGCGCCGTGGGCACGCGGCTCGCCGCCATGATCACGCGCAAGTACGGCATGGCGGAGCTGCAGCCCGACACCGTGACGGTGCGGCTGCGCGGCACCGCCGGCCAGTCGCTCGGCGCCTTTGCGGTGCAGGGCATGAAGCTCGAAGTGTTCGGCGACGCCAACGACTATGTCGGCAAGGGCCTGAGCGGCGGCACCATCGTGGTGAAGCCCACCGTCTCGAGCCCGTTGGTGCCCGAGCACAACGCCATCATCGGCAACACCGTCCTGTACGGCGCCACGGCGGGCAAGCTCTTCGCCTCAGGCCGCGCCGGCGAGCGCTTCGCCGTGCGCAACTCGGGCGCCGACACCGTCGTGGAAGGCGTGGGCAGCAACGGCTGCGAGTACATGACGGGCGGCACCGCCGTTATCCTGGGCTCGCCCGGCATCAACTTCGCCGCCGGCATGACGGGCGGCATGGCCTTCGTCTATGACGCCGACGATAGCTTCAAGTTGAAGGTCAATCCCGAGACGGTGACCTGGCAGCGCATCGACCATCCCCACTGGGAGGGCGTGCTGAAGGCGCTGGTCGAGGAGCATGTCGCCGAGACCAAGTCGCCGCTGGGCGCGCGCCTCCTGAACGACTGGAACCGCGAGGTCGAGCGCTTCTGGCAGGTGGTCCCGAAGGAGATGCTGTCGCGCCTTCCGGTGCCGCTGTCGGCGGTCGAAGCAAAGCGCGCCTGATCTCATGCGTCATTGCCGGGAGCGCGCCACTCCAGTGGCGCGTCTTCTGCCTCAACAGCAC
>JADHLS010000044.1 GCA_016780605.1 Reyranella sp. | reverse complement strand
GGAAGTCGTCGAAGGTGAGCATGATGCCCTTGGTCGCGGGCACCGAGGCGCACTCGTCGAGCATGCGCGCCACCGAGGCGTAGGAGCCGACCAGCGTGCCCATGTTGAAGTTGATGGCGCCCTCGGGCGCGGAGATACGCTTGGCCGTGCCGTCGTCGGAGGCGTTGGGATCGGCATTGGCCTCGCCCGCCATCCAGGCCAGCGCGCCCATGTCGGCGCCCTCGTTATAGTGCCGCCACTTGGCCATCGCCGCCTCGTCGGTCTCGTCGGCGATCACCATCATCAGCACGTAGTTGCCGACGTCGCGACCGGTCTTGGCGGCGGCCGCGGCCATCGCCTCGTTGGTCGGCGCATGGGCGGTCGGCGTGTTGACGCCCTTGCCCAGGGTGAAGTTGTAGTTGCCGTAGGTCGCGCCGAATTCCATGCCGCGCGGGCTCTGGCCGGCGCACACGATCTTCATCTCGGCCTGCGGACGGGGCGACAGCTTGCAGTCCGCCATCTGGAAGTACTCGCCCTTGAAGTTCGAGGTGCCGGTCTCCCACAGCTCGCGCAGCACCGTCACGTACTCGGTGCTGTAGTCGTAGCGCTTGGCGAAGTGGGCCTCGCCCGGCCACAGGCCCATCTGCTCGTATTCCATCTTGGCCCAGCCCGAGACGATGTTGACGCCGAACCGGCCGCCCGAGATCGAATCGATGGTCGAGGCCATGCGGGCGACGATGGCCGGCGGAATCGTAAGCACCGCCACCGAGGCGTAGAGCTGGATGCGCTTGGTGACCGCGGCCAATCCTGCCATCAAAGTGAAGGATTCGAGGTTGTGGTCCCAGAACTCGGTCTTCCCCCCGAAGCCGCGCAGCTTGATCATGGACAGGGCAAAATCGAGCCCATAGTGCTCCGCCTTGAGCACGATCTGCTTGTTCAGCTCGAAGGTCGGCATGTATTGCGGCGAGTTGGCCGAGATCAGCCAGCCATTGTTGCCGATGGGAATGAAGACGCCGATATCCATCGATCGCTCCTGTCTACGCGGTGGCGCGACAGGAGGAGCAAGCGGCGTGCCAGCGGCAGTGTAGAATCTAGGGGTGAGGCCCCCAGGGCGCGGCGTTGAGGAGCTTCACTTCCTGCGTCATGACCAGCGGCCGGAACTTGGCGGCAAAGCCCTCGGTGAAATCCTTGTTCGCGAACACCGCCGCCCAGTGGGCGCGCCGGTCGGCATCGTCGGCGAACTTCCAGAGATGGACGAGCTGATTGATCGTGCCGGTGTCGCCCTGGAAGTAGCCGATCAGGTGCTTGTCGTGCCCGCCCTTCTGCAGCGCGGGAAAGCCGAACTGCTGATAGAGCGTCACCGCTTCCGCCATCTTGCCGACATAGAGCGTGTAGGTCCTGAGTTCGTAGAGCGCCATCGTTTTCCCCCCATTTGGACTAAAAGTGTGTGGATCGGAGGGGGGAGATTAGCGGCCGCGGAACGCCCGCTCAAACTGCTCGCGCAGCGGCTTGGTGAGGTACGACACCACCGTGCGCGGAGAGGTCTTGATGAAGACCTCGACCGGCATGCCGGCCATCGGTTGCAGGCCCTCGAGCCTCGCCATCTCCTTGTCGGAGATGCGGATGCGCACCGCGTAGTACGACTCGTTCTTCTTGTCGTCGGTCGTGATGTCAGCGCCGATGCCGATCACCTCGCCGTTCAGCTCCGGCGTGGTGCGCCGGTTGAAGGCGCCGAACTGCACGACCGCGGCCTGGCCGGCATGGATCTGGTCGATGTCCTGCGGCGACACCTTGGCCTCGATGATCAGCTCGTCGGCATCGGGCACCACCAGCATCAGCACCTCGCCGGCCTGGATCACGCCGCCCACCGTGTGCACGGCGCGCTGGAAGATCGTGCCGTCCTGCGGCGCCACCAGGTCGATGCGCTTCAGCTGGTCCTCGGCCGCAACGCGACGCTCGGTGAGCTCGGCGCGCTTGCCGCGGATCTCGGCCAGCTCCTTGCCGACCTCGGTGCGCAGATCTTCGTCGATCTGCAGGATCTTGAGCTGGATCTCGGCGATGCGGCCCTTGGCCTGGGCGATCGAGGCGGTAAGCGCGCCGCGCTCGCCATGCAGGCGCGCGTTGTCGCGCTCCAGCGTCGTGACGCGGCTGAACGGCACCAGCTTGTCCTTCCACAGGCCGCGCACGCCGCCCAGCTCTTGCGAGTTCCAGTCGATCTCCTTTGTCTTGGCCGCGATCTGCTCGTCGTTGCCGGCGATCTGCTGCTTCAGCTGGTCGATCTGCTCGACCAGCTGCTGCCGCTGGCCTTCGCGCGCCGAGCGGCGCAGCTCGAACAGCCGTTGCTCGCTTGCCATCGCCTGGGCGACGTCGGGCTCGTCCTTGCGGGCGACGAAGTCGGCCGGGAAGGTGACCTTGTCGGCGCCATCGCGCTCGGCCTCGAGCCGGGCCTGGCGGCCTTCCATCTCGTCGAGCGCCTTGGTGACGATGGCGAGGCTGGTGCGCGCCTGCGTCTCGTCGAGCCGCACGACGATGTCGCCTTTCTTCACGCGGTCGCCGTCCTTTACCCGGAGGTCGCCGACCACGCCGCCGGTCGGGTGCTGCACCTTCTTGACGTTGCTGTCGACCACCATCTTGCCGGGCGCGATCACCGCGCCCGAGATTTCGGTGAGGATGCCCCAGCCGAAGATGATCAGCATCAGCACGGCCACCGCCGCCGCGCCCAGCAGGAGATGTTGCAGGAGGGAGCGCTGGATGGTCACGGCTTGACCTCCTGCGGCCGCGCGCCGGCATGGACGGTCATCGGCGTCACCAGGCGCGCCGCCGGCTGGTTGGCGGGCTGCTGCTGTGCCGGCGGCTGGAAGACCTGCTCCTTCGGCCCGAAGGCCTGCTGGCGGCCGGCCATCATGATCAGCACCGTGTCGACGCCGGCCAGCGCCGACGGCCGGTGGCAGACCACGACGACGATGCCGCCGCGGGCGCGCACGCCCAGGATCGCCTTGGTCAACGCCTCGTCGCCCTCGCGGTCGATGTTGGAGTTGGGTTCGTCGAGCACGACCAGGAACGGATCGCCGAAGAGCGCGCGTGCGAGACCGATGCGCTGGCGCTGGCCGGCCGACAGGGCGTTGCCGTTGTCGCCGACCTGCGTCTCGTAGCCGTTGGGCAGGGCCAGGATCAGCTCATGCACGCTGGCGGCCTTGGCTGCGGCGATGACTTGCTCGGACGTGGCGTCGGGCTGGAAGCGGGCGATGTTCTCGGCGACGGTGCCGCCGAACAGCTCCATGTCCTGCGGCAGGTAGCCGATATGCGGTCCGAGCGCCTCCGGCGTCCATTGGTCGATGGCGGCGCCGTCGATGCGGATCTTGCCCTGGAAGGTCGACCACACGCCGACCATGGCGCGCACCAGGGAGGATTTGCCCGAGGCCGAAGGCCCGATCACGCCCAGCCCCTGGCCGGCCTTGAGCTGGAAGGTGATGCCCTGCACGACGATGCGATTGCTGCCCGGCGGCGAGACGCCGACCGCCTCGAGGGTGAGCGTGGCGCTGGGCTGCGGCAGCTCCATGCGCGGCTGTTCGGCCGGAACGCTGGCCAGCAGGCCACTCAGCCGGCGCCAGCTCTGGCGTGCGGCGATGAAGCTCCGCCACTGCGACAGCACCACCTCGACCGGCGCCAGCGCGCGCGAGGTCAGGATGGAGCTCGCGATGATGATGCCCGCCGTCGCCTGCTGATTGATCACCAGCCAGGCGCCGATGCCGAGCACAGTCGACTGCAGCACCATGCGCAGCGTGCGCGACAGCGCCGACATGCCACCGGCGATGTCGGAGACGCGCTGCTGGGCGGCGAGGTTGCGCTTGTTGTGCTCGTGCCACACGCGGGCCAGGCGGCCGCCCATGCCCATCGCCTGCACCACCTCGGCGTTGCGCCGGCTCGCTTCGGCGAGCGCCATGCGCCGTTCGGAGACGCCTTGGGCGTCCTTCGCCGGCTGGCGGCTGAGATACTCGGTGGCGGCCGTGATGCCGATCAGCAGCAGGCCGCCCACCGTCGCGGCGATGCCGATATAGGGATGGAAGACGAAGCAGATGCCGAGATAAAGCGGCATCCATGGCAGGTCGAAAAAGGCCGCCGGTCCCACGGTCGACATGAAGGAGCGGATGCGGTCGAGATCGTGCACCGGCTGGAAGGAAGCCGGCGTCAGCGCCTTGAGCGGCAGCTTGGCCGCCAGGTCGAAGACGCGCTGGCCCATCGCCTCGTCGACCGAGCCCGCGATGCGCACCAGCACGCGGCTGCGCACGACGTCCAGCAGGCCCTGGAAACCGAACATCACCAGGGCAAGGCCGCTGATTGCGATCAGGGTCGGGACGCTGCGGCCGGGCAGCACGCGATCATAGACTTCGAGCATGAAGATCGGGCCGGTCAGCTGCAGCAGATTGATCGCGGCCGTGAATACCGCGATGCCGATGAAGGCATGGCGATAGCTGCCCAGCGCCGCCGCCAGTTCCGACTTCGGCGCTGCCGGACGGTGCCAGGGCCGGCCAGCCGGGAGACTTGCTGACGTCATCAAGGAACCGGTCCTATCACCTTGAAATTGAAGGGCTTGCGGCTGGAGTTGCGATTGTTCGCTACTTTATCACAGGCCGGGTGAATGCACGCGGATTCGAGCCGAACTTAGGCAGATCTTGGCCGCAATCGGCCGATAACGGTGGCGAGACGGCCAGTTCCAGGCTGGCAACTGGCCACGGTTGCATCCAGCATCTCACCCAACGCGTCGCCCATCCGGGCGGCAACGCGCTCTGCCGAGAGGCTGAGCTCGGTCAGACGCCCGAGCGCCTCCAGCACCGCGAGACCGGTCGCCAAGCCATTGTATTCCTTGATTTCTACGCCCCAGCCCTCGTCGAACGCCGGTTGCGCGAAAGCGCAGCCGCGCGAGGCCACGACCGGTATGCCGATGGTGCGGGCATCGCTGAACACGCCCGAGCCGCGCGTGCGATAGACCGCCGGATCGTACGGCAACAGCAGCACATCGGCCTCGGTCAACCGGGCCAGATACTCGTCGGGCCTCAGCACATTCTGCTGCACGTCGACCCGTGCGCCCAGGCGCGCCAGGCGGTCGAACGTTGCCCGGTCGGGGTCGTCGGAACCCTTCATCACGCCATGGATCATGAAGCGCGCGCGCTCGTCCTTTGCCAGCACAAGCTCCAGGGCCTCGGGCAGCAGCCGATAGCCTTTGGCCCGGTTGGCGAAGCCGATGCATGCCACAGTGGGCGCATCGCCGGCCGATTTCGATGGCCGCTGGAAGGCGCGCAATCCCGGCCCGGGCATCACGCCCACCTCCAGCCCGAGCAGCCGACGATAGAAGTCCGCCATCGCGGGCGTCTCGCAAAGAAGGTGCAGCCCACCCGCGGTGGCTGCGAGTCGGCCGAAGGCGGCTTGGGATTCACTGTGAAAGGGCTCGGACCGCGGATCGTCGCTCGCCATCAAATGGTGCGGCGCAAAGAGCACCCACGCCAGCACTCTCACCGATCGTGGCGTCGATGCTAGCTGGCGCGCTAGGGCGCCGGCCAGCACCTGATCACAGCAGGGCACGATGATCAGGTCGGGCCTCTGGCGGCGCAGCGCCGGCGCAAGTTGCCGGCGCGTCTCCTCGACACTTTGGGCGAACTCGCCGGGCTGTTCGTAGGATCGACCATAGATCGAGCGCGTGAAGACCGGCGTGCAGGCGAGATCCTGCACCACCCGCTGGTCGGCGTAGGCCGAGCCCAGGCAGTAAGCGGCGATTCCCCGGCGAGCGAGTTCGGCCTGCAGGCGCCGGACGGCGCTGTGGTGATGTCCGCCCATTGACCGCAGCGCCGGATCGACGATCAGCGCCTTCATCGCGGCGCCACCAGCTGCCGCCAGGGCGGCCGGCCGAGCTCGGCGGCCCGCCGCGCCAGCATGGTCATGCGCCAGCGCCAGCGGAACTCCGACGGCTGGTAGAGATGCTGGCGCGGTGCCTGCACCTGCAGCGCCGGGAAGACAAAAAGCTGTCCGCCGCCGCGGATGATGGCGTCGTTAAAGGCGACGTGCTCGGACACCTCGCGCCCCCCGGCATCGAGGCCGCGATAGCGCGCGTCGGCCGGCAATGGCAGGCGATAGATGCCGAGGCCGCCGAACGCCGAACGGACGGCGATCGGCGCGAGGTGCGGCGGGATCGTGATCTGGCGCGCGAACACTTCGCGGAACTTGGCCGCCTCGAAGCTCTCCTGCGCGGGCCGTCCCCAGATCGGATGCCAGCAATCGTGCGGACACCACTCGGCATGGCGCAGGGCCCAGACGTCGTAGTAGCGCGGCTGGGCATTGGCCAGCACGCCGGCGCGCCGCGGTTCACCGTCGAGCCAGTGGCCGGCGGCGGCGAAGGCGTCAACCGCGACAGGCAGGGCCATCACGTCATCGAGGTCGGCGACCACCAGATGCTGGTGTCCGCGAAAATGCCGGTCGACCTCGTCGAGCGCGGCGTTGCGGGCATGGGCGATGCGTTCGGTGCGCCGCGGCAGCCGGGAATCCAGGGTGCCGAGATCGATCAGCCGGCCGCGCCGCCCCTCCAGCCAGCGCTCGAGTCGGACGCCGGTGTCGTCGACGCTGTCGCTCACGACGAAGATGAATGCCGCCTCATCGTAAATTGCCGCGAAGCGTTCGAGGTTCGCCAGCACCCCGGGCAGGTGGGCGGCGCAATCGCGTGCCAGTCCGATGAAGGCGGCCTTGCGCATCAGCTCCCGCGCAGCCTCGCCAGCAGCGATTTGGGTGGTTCCGGCACGGTCTCGGGAGGCGCCGGCGGATCGAGGACCTCGGCGAGTGCGGCCGCGGCGGTGGCATAACGATCTTCACCGAAAGCCAGACGGATGGCATCACCGCGCTCGTGCAGCACCGTCCGGATCAGGTGCAGCATGGAATCCCGGATTGGCGTCCATTCGCGCGACGAGGAATTGTAGGCGCCTCCCGGCACCACGGCGTTGGAATGCTTGTTCGCGCCATGCATGCGATAGGCGTAGAGCGATTCGTGGATGGCGATGGTGCCGGTCAGCAGGCCGGCGAAGGTCGACAGGTACAAGTCGACATAGAGCCGAAGGTCCTCGTCCGGCGGCACCATCACGAGGTCGATGAAGGAGCGGCGAAGCATCATGCTCGCCGTGCTGTTGGTGGCGCTGCCGGCGGTCCAGTGAGGATGAAGTGTCAGCGCCGGTGCTGGCCGGGGGCCGTAGCCGAGCTCGCCCGTCGCGGGATTCAGGCTGGGTAACAGGGCGGCATCGACCGGCCGCGGTGTCTTGTCGTGCAGATCGACGGAATCGAACCACCAGGCGGTGCCGGCGAGCAGGCGGCTCTCCGCGTCGATGATGTGCGAATCGCAATAGGTCAGGGCGACAGGAAAGTCGGCATTGAGATGGGCAGCGAGATGGCGCGCAACGAAGGTCTCGTACCAGATGTCATCCGAATCGAGGAAACACACCAAGGGAGTATCGAGTTCGGCCATGCCGCGGCGCATGGCGCCACCCTGGCCGACATTGCGGTCGAGCTTCACATAGCGAAAGCGCCGGTCGTCCAGGCGAGCCAGGCAAGCGCGGATGGCCTCGTCGGACCCGTCGGTCGAGGCGTCGTCGACGACGGCTACCTGGATGTCCTGCACGGTTTGCCGGGCCGCCGATTCGATCGCCTTGTCGACGTAGGCTGCGTTGTCGTGGTTGGCGATCACAACGCCGACGGGGGGCGCAATAGGCATCATCCCCTTATCGCACAGGACGCTTCGCCGGCGCATTATCGGAAACCATTGTCAAAAGCCTGCTGGGCGGCCATCCTCCCTTCCGGCGCACACCGCGCACGCAGGCGAAACATCGCCGCGAAGGGGAGGAAATCGATGCCAACGCAGGCCAGCGTCACCGTCGTCACGCGCGTGGATTGATCGGCATGGATGGCTCGGCCGATCTGCTGCTCAACGCCATCGTCTCCGGGCTCCTGCTGGGCGGCTTCTACGCCGCGGTCTCGATCGGCATCGCCATCTCCTTCGGCCTGCTCGACGTCGTCAACATTGCCCATCCGGGCTTCATCCTGCTCGGCTCCTACGTCGCCTTCATCGCCAACACGGTGTTCGGGGTCGATCCCATCCTGGCGGCGGTGATCGCGCTGCCGTTCTTCTACCTGCTCGGCATGCTCGCCTATCAGGTCTACTACGTCGCCTTCGAGCGCCGCGATGACCAGTCGCTGCGCGGCCTGTCCTTCTTCTTCGGCCTCTTGTTCATCACAGAGGTGGCGCTGGTGCTGACCTTCGGTGTCGACTACCGCACGGTGCAGGCGCCCTATATCGGCCCGAGCGTCAAGCTCGGCCTGTTCGACCTGCCGCTCCGGCTGCTCGTGCCCTTCCTGGTGGCGATGGTGATGGTGGTGGGCCTGCAGCTCTTCCTGTCGCGCACCTTCATCGGCCGCGCCGTGCAGGCGGTCGCCCAGGACCAGGGCGCGCTGCGCCTGATGGCCGCCAATCCGGTCAAGATCAAGCGCATCGCCTTCGGCCTCTCGATCGCCACGGCGGCGCTGGCCGGCGCCTGCTTGATCATCATCCAGCCGGTCGAGCCCTCGATCGGACGCGAATATATTGGCCGCATCTTCGCCATCGTCGTGCTGGGCGGCCTCGGCAGCTTCCCCGGCATGATGATCGCGGCCTTCACCCTGGGCATCGCCGAAAGCCTGACCGCCACCTTCTTCGGGCCGTCATGGGCGCCCGCGGTCGCCTTCGGCATCCTCCTGATCACCCTGGCGGTGCGTCCCAGTGGCATCCTTGGCCGATAGATCCCCCGCCGACAGGGCCGCCGCCGATACCCACGCCGCCGGCATGCGCGGCGTGACGTTCACGCTGATCCTGCTCGGCATCGCGCTCGCGATCTTCGCCCTGGGCCGCTGGTTCGGCAGCTCCTACGCCTTCTTCATGGGCTACGTCGTGCTGCAGTACATCGTGCTGGGCACGGCCTGGAACATCCTGGGCGGCTACACCGGCTATGTGAACTTCGGCGTCACCGCCTTCTTCGCCATCGGCGCCTATTCGACGGTGGTGCTGCACAAGCTCATCCCGGCGATGCCGCTGCCGGTGATGATCGTGATCGGCGGCGGGCTGGCGGGCCTGGTCGGGCTCGGCACCGGCTATCTCACCTTGCGCCTGCGCGGCGTCTTCTTCTCCATCGCCACGCTGGCGCTCGCCGTGGTGGTGCAGACCCTGATCACCAACTGGGATTTCGTCGGCGGTGCGCGCGGCGCCTATGTGCTGCGCCCGCGCGTGGCGCCGCTGATCGGCGGCGAGTACGTGCAGTACCTGTTCCTCATGATGCTGATCATGTGCGTCATCGTGCTGGCGACGGCGCGTGCCATCGAGCGCTCGGCGCTGGGCTACGGCTTCGCCGCCATCCGCGACGACGAGGGCGCCGCCGAGGCCTCGGGCGTGCCGACGCTGCGTCTCAAGCTGATCGCCACCGGCCTCTCGGGCGGCTTCATGGGCATGGCGGGCGCACCTTTGCCTTATTACGTGACCTATCTCGACCCGGCCTCGGGCTTCAGCCTGAACTATGCGGTCAACGCCATCGCCATGCCGCTGATCGGCGGCACCTCGAGCTGGGCGGGACCGGTGATCGGCGCGGTGCTGGTGGGCGGCCTGCAGGAGTACCTGCGCGTCACCATCTCCTCGGCGGTCAACGTGCTGGTGGCGGGCGTGCTGATGGTGGCCTTCGTCATCGCCGCCCCGCAGGGCATCGTCGGGCTGTTCCAGAGGAAGCGCAAATGAGCGCGCTGCTCACCGTCGCGGGTCTCGGCAAGCGCTTCGGCGGCTTCGTGGCGCTCGACGGTATCGACCTCGAGGTCCAGGCGGGCGAGCGGCTCGGCCTGATCGGGCCCAACGGCTCGGGCAAGTCGACCCTGGTCAACTGCATCTGCGGCACGTTGCAGAACGAGCAGGGCAGCGTCCGCTTCGCCGACGAGACGATCGACGGGCTGTCGGCCCACCAGCGAACCCGCCGCGGGCTGGCGCGCAGCTTCCAACTGCCGCGCCCCTTCGCCGGGCTGACGCTGGCCGAGAACGTGCGCATCCCCATCCTCTACGCAGTCAATGCCCGACCCTCCGGCCACCTCCATGGTGCCGCGATCGACGAGCGTTGCCTGGAGCTGCTGGCCCTGGTCGGCCTGGCGGCCAAGGCGCGCCAGCGGCCGCGCGATCTCACCCAGATCGAGATGCGCAAGCTCGAGCTTGCCCGGGCCATGGCCGCCGATCCGAAGCTCCTGATCTCCGACGAGGCGATGGCGGGTCTCAGCCATGCCGAGGTCGACGAGATCATCGCGCTGCTGATTCGCCTCAACGAGCAGGGCGTCACCGTGATCATGATCGAGCACATCATGCGCGCGGTGATGGAGTTCTCGCAGCGCATCGCCTGCCTGGTGGCCGGCAAGAAGATCGCCGACGGCAGTCCGAAGGACGTCGTGCGCGATCCCGAAGTCGTGAGGGCCTACCTTGGCGAGTAGCCTCACCATCGGCCACATCGATGCCGGGTACGGTGCCGTCCACGTGCTCGAGGACGTGTCCCTGAACGTCGGCGCCGGCGAGACGGTTGCGCTGCTCGGCACCAACGGCAATGGCAAGTCGACGCTGATGAAGTCGATCATGGGCATGGTCCGGCCTTCGAAGGGCAGCATCAAGGCCGTGATCGACGGCAAGGAGCACGAGCTGATCGGCCGCTCGACCGAGGAGATCGTCGATCTCGGCATCGGCTTCGTGCCTGAAGGCCGGCGGCTCTTCCCCAAGCTCACCGTGACCGAGAATCTGCTGCTCGGCGCCTTCCGCCCCAAGGCGCGCTCGGAGATCAACCGCAACCTCGACTTCTGCCTGGAGACCTTTCCGCGACTGAAGGAGCGGGCGGGCCAGCTGGCCGGCTCGATGAGCGGCGGCGAGCAGCAGATGCTGGCGCTCGCCCGCGCGCTGATGTCGGCGCCGCGCATCCTCCTGATCGACGAGCCCTCGGTCGGCCTGGCGCCGCTCCTGGTCAGCCGCACCATCGACAAGATCAAGGAGCTGAAGGAGGGCTACAACCTCAGCGTCCTGATGGCCGAGCAGAACTTCACCCAGGCCATCCGCATCGCCGACCGCGGCTACGTCATTGTCCACGGCAAGATCGCCTTCGAAGGCGCCTCCGCCGAGGCGCTGAACAACAACGAGCTGATCCGCGAGTTCTACCTCGGCGCTTGAGGCTCATTGGAGCGCGGACCTCCAGGTCCGCTCATGAACTATAATGCGGACTTGGAGGTCCGCGCTCCATAGGAAGCAGAGCTCCGCAGCCAGTCGGACGCCTTGTCGACGAGGCCTGCCTTAACAGGGTTGCTCTCGACATACTCAACGGTGCGCTGGAGGTGATCTTCGTTGCGCATGTATCTGTCGAAATAGTCGGTCCCCCAGAATTGCCCGATCCGCCGCAGCCGCGCGTTGGCTTGTCGGGAAGTGAAGGATTTCCAGCTTTTGACAACGGCGCTCAGGGAATGGCCGTCGAGCATTTCGGCCACGACGTGCACGTGATTCGGCATGATGCACCAGGCAAGTAGCCGATAGCGCACGCTATCGAAGTGAAGAAGTGCGTCCTGAGTCAGTTCCGCGATTTCTGGACGGCGTAGCCAGCAAGCACCCAGACCTGCGTCAAGTTCCTTGTCGATCAGCAACACTGCGTCCGGCTGGAGCCGCAGAGCCTCTATGCGGACCTGAGGCATGCTGTCGGCAAGACGAAATGTCAGGAACTGTACGGTCTCTGGTGAATCGAAGTGAGGCAGATAGCCTCGATTGTGCCAGCCTTTGAATGGCGTCATTGGAGCGCGGACCTCCAAGGTCGCTGTAGTCTGCGACCCATCCGCATCATAGGCCGAAATTCATGAGCGGACCTGGAGGTCCGCGCTCCAATGAGCGGACCCCCAGCGTCCTTTGTCTTATTTCTTCGGATCGTACGGATAGATGATGTCGCCGGTCTTGTACTGGGTCGGCCACAGGATCACTTCGGTCTTGGGATCCCGGAACTGATCAACGCCGTTGCCCTGGACGCCCTGGAACTGGACGGCGAGGACCTTCGCGGTCTCCCACTCGCCTTCGCTGTTGAACTTGATGTCGCCGACGATGGTCTTGAAGGTCGCCTTGCGCATGAACTCGGCGAGCTTGGCGTCATCGGTGCTTCCCGCACCCGTCACTGCCTGCTCGACGATCTCCATCAAGGCATAGCCGTACGGCGGCAGATAGTAGCCCAGCAGGTCGACGCCCTGTTCCGCCGCCTTCGCCTGGTACTTCTTCAGGAAGTCGCGGCCGGCGTCGGTGGCGAATTTGGCCCACGGCAGCCAGAAGTCGTACACCACGATGCCGTTCAGGAGCGGGCCGAGCTGCGTCTTGATGGCCGTCGCCTGCAGGCCGACCATGCCGCCACCGTAGATTTTCGGCTTGAAGCCGATCTCGCTGCTGGCGCGGATGATGCCCACCGAATCGGGCGGATAGGACGCGGCGAAGAAGATGTCCGGATTGGTCGCCGCCACGGCGCGCACGACCGGCGTGTAGTCGGCCGTCGCCGGCGGGTAGTTCTTGTCGTAGACGATCTTGAGATTGTACTTCTTGGCGATGTTGCGGACGCCTTCCAGCGCATTGCGCGGGAACTCGGCGTCGGCGCCGACCAAGGCCAGTGTCTGCGGCTTGGGATTCTGCGCCATCGCCACCTCGAAGAAGCCCTCGGCGAAGGCCTCCTTGGGCTTGGGTCCGCCGGCCGGCTGGATGGCGAAGTAGCGTGGATAGTGGAACTCGGAGTTCACCGCCAGGCCGAACAGCGCGAAAAAGGTGCGATCCTTCTGCATCACGATCGGCATGGCCGGCGCCACCATGTTGGTGGCGTAGCCGCTCACCACGATGTCGACCTTGTCGACATCCATCAGCTTCGTATAGAGGCCGGGCACCGTCGAGGGGTTCGACTGGTCGTCGTAGTACACGAGCTTGACCGGTCGGCCGAGGATGCCGCCCTTGGCGTTGATGTCCTCGGCCGCGATCTGCATGGCGAGCAGCGCCGCCTTGCCGTTGGGCGCGAGGCCGCCGGTCAGTGCCATGCCGAAGCCGATGGTGAGCGGCTTGGCCTGGGCGCGGGCGGTGCCCGCAAATCCACCTGCCGCTCCCGCGACAACGAGATTGTTGAAAGTGCGACGCTTGATGCGCATTGGAACGTCCTCCCAGACGTGTGTTGTTGGGACGATCCTAGCGTGCAGCGGGACGTACTGTCATCCCGAGGCATCTTCCTCCTCCCCCGTCATACGGGGGAGGATACAGGAGGGGGCAGGCAGCAGACGCGATGCGTGCCGATTGCAGATCGGAATGATCCCATCTCATGAGACATCAACTCTGCGGCTTTCCCCCTCCAGTATCCTGCTCCATTGAGCCTCGTTCCCGAGGGCAATGTCCGGCGGGAAGGGAGGTTGCGCCCTAGCGTCGGGCCTTGCGCCGCCGATTCTCCTTTCGCTGTCGCAGGTTGCCGAGGTGGCCGAGCGGCAAGGGCGCGCCGGCCTTGAGGGTGCTGATGGCGATGCTGCTTTGGACCTCGCGGACGATCGGTAGCGCCAGCAGCTTGTCGACCAGGAACTTCTGGTAGTGTGCGAGGTCCGGCACCACGACCTCGAGCAGATAGTCG
>JADHLS010000043.1 GCA_016780605.1 Reyranella sp. | reverse complement strand
GACGAGCTGATGCTGGCGCTCGATCACGATCGTCGCGACCTGCGCCAGAAGTTCAGTTACTTCGCCGATCCCGCGCTCAAGGGGCCGATGCCGATCGACGACGACAAGGACGGCTCGCTGGCGCGCGAGGCGGTGAAGGGCCATCTCGCGAACTTCCGCATGCCCGACTTCATCGGCGAGTTCAAATTCCGCGACGATTCGTTGCCCTACGATCCTTCCTTCACCAGCGCCTCGTTCGGTCCCTACAACTACCTCGATCAGATCCCGAAGGACGTCGCGGTCTACGCGATCTCGGGCTGGATGGACGGCGCGGGCTACGCCAACGGCACGCTGTCGCGCTATCTCACGCTGACCAATGCCGAGCGTCGCGTCATGCTGGGCCCCTGGGATCACGGCGCGCGGGTCAACGTCTCGCCGTGGCGCAGTCGCGTCGAGCCCGAGCTGCCGGTGCTGGGCGAGGTGCTGCGCTTCTTCGACCAGCACCTGGCCGGCCGCGACACCGGTCTTCTCGACGAGGATCCCATTCACTACTTCGCGTTGCATGCCGAGGAATGGCGCGCGGCGAAGAGCTGGCCGCCGGTCAAGGGCAGCCGACAGCTCTTCACCGCATCCGACGGCAAGCTCGCCGAGAAGCAGCCGCCGGCCGCGACATCGGCGCCCTATCAGGCCGACTTCAGCGTCGGCTCGGGCTCGCAGACGCGCTACGAGCGCATCGCCGGGATCGACGCCACGGCCTACTACGCCGACTGGAGCGAGCGTGAGAAGAAGCTCTTTTCCTTCACCAGCGAGCCGCTCGGCGCGCCACTGGAGATCGCGGGCCATCCCGTGGTGTCGCTGTGGCTCTCCTCGAGCGAGCCCGATGCCTCGCTGTTCGTCTATCTCGCCGAGGTCGAGGCCGACGGCACCTCGCGCTACGTCACCGAGGGCGTGCTGCGCGCCATCCATCGCGCGGAAGCGCCGGCGCCGCGAAACTACAAGACCACCTGGCCGTGGCGCACCTTCGCGCGCAAGGACGCCAAGCCGATGCCGGCAGGCGAGCCGCAGTTGCTGCGCTTCGCCTTGTTGCCGACGGCTTGGCGCTTCTCGGCCGGCAGCCGCATCCGCCTCTCGATCGCGGGCGGCGATGCCGATCACTTCGTGCAGACGCCGCACGGCCGCCCGCCCTTGCTGACGGTGATGAGCGGGGCCGAGAAAGCGACGATGCTGGAGTTGCCGACGGCTTAGGCGAGCAGGGGGAGGATCGCAACCACGGCGACCCCTAACGTCACAACAAGGAGGAACGTCGATGAAACACGATACCGACACCAACCGCCGCCGCGCGCTGCAGATCGCGGCGGGCGTCGCAGCTTTGCCGCTTCTCGACGTGGCGACCGCGGGCATGGCGCGGGCGGCACCCAACGTCGTGGGCGTCTGGCGCCTCGTCGCGGCCACTGCGACCGATGCCAGCGGCAACAAGATGGCCGTGCCCTACGGGCCGCGCGGCATGGGCATCGTCACCCTGACGGGCGATGGCCGCATGATGGCGGTGCTGTGCGACGGCCGGCCGAGCCTGCCCGAAGGAGCCAAGCGCGAATACTCGTCCTACTGCGGCAACTACACGTTCGACGGCAGCACGCTTACCACCATCGTCGATGCCAATTCCGATCCGGCGCGCTTCACCGCGCCGCAGGTCCGCAAGGTCCGCTTCGAGGGCGAGCGCATGATCCTGGTGCCGCCGCAGGTCGAGGTGAACGGAGTCAAGGTGACGCGCGAGCTGACCTGGGAGAAGATCAGCCCGGTTTCCCTGTAAGTCGGAGGAAGAAGATGGACGCCAACACGAAGAAGACCACGCTGCGCATGATCCCCTACGGGATCTATGTGCTCACCGCCGACGATGGGAAGGGCAACATCGCTGCCGCGACAGTGAACTGGGTGACTCAAAGCGCTTTCGCGCCGCCGCTGGTGGTGGTCGGCGTGAAAGCCGATTCGGGTGCCTACCAGATCGTCAAGGCGGCCCGGACGTTCGCGCTCAACATGCTGGGCAAGGACCAGAAGGGCCTGGCCTTCGCCTTCTTCAAGCCGGCCGACGTCAGCGACGGCAAGCTGAGCGGGCAACCTTATCGCAAGGGTACGACCGGCGCGCCGCTGCTCATCGAGGCGCCTGGCGCTGTCGAATGCAAGGTCACGAGCATCGTCGAGCAGGGCGACCATCACATCGTCGTCGGCGAGGTGGTCGATGCCCATCTCAACAAGCCGCCGGCCGGCCGGCCCGACGCCGCGATCCTCGAAATGAAGGACCTTGGCGACAACGTCTTCTACGGCGGATGATGGGGGCGGCTGACCTCAGGTCGCGCCGCCGCCGTTCACCTGGATCATCTGGCCGTTGATGTAGCCGCCCGCCTCCGACACCAGCAGGCGCGCGGCGGCCGCGACCTCGACGGGCTTGCCCATGCGGCCGAGCGGCACGCGGCCAACCGTTTGGGCGCGGGCCTGGGCCGAGGCGTTCTTCTCCTCCTCGTCGGGCGCGATCGGGCCGGGCGAGATGGTGTTCACCGTGATGTTCTTCGGCCCGAACTCCATGGCCAGCGCCTTGGTCAGGCCCCACACGCCATGCTTGGCGACCGATACCGGCGTGCGTCCGGCATGGCCGTGGATGGCGTTCATGCCGGCGAAATTGACGATGCGGCCCCAGCCCTTCTGCACCATGCCGGGCAGGCAGGCGCGCGACAGCCACACCGCGGCGTCGAGATCGACCGAAATGACGCGCCGCCATTCGGCCTCGGTCATCTCGAGGAACGGCTTGTTGGGCCGGAGCGCCGCGTTGTTCAGCAGCGCATCGACGGCACCGAACGTCTTGATCGCCTCGGCCGCGATGCGCTGGCACTCCTCGGGCTTGCCGACATCGCCCATGATCACCGTCGCCTTGACGCCGAACGTCTCGGCCTCCCTGGCGACCTGCTCGCAGGCGGCGCGATTGCTCGAGCCGTTGATGGCGACGTTGAAGCCGTCCTCGGCCAGGCCCAGCACGCAGGCGCGACCGATGTTGCGGCCGCCCCCAGTGACCAGCGCAGCCTTTCCGTTGGCCGCCATCAGATGACGCCGCCGCTCTTGAGGCCCTCGATCGCTTTCTTGTCGTAGCCCAGGCCCGACAGCACCTCCTCGGTGTGCTCGCCGAGCTCAGGCGTCGGCTTGAGCTCCTTGGGCTGCGGCGCATCGGAGAGGTTGATCGGCTGGCCGACCACCTTGATGTCGCCGAGCTTGGGATGCTTGACCGCCCGCGCGATGCCGAGATGCTTGACCTGCGGCTCGGCGAAGGTCTGGTCGATGGTGTTGATCGGCCCGCACGGCACGCCCGCCTTGTTCATCGCTTCCAGCCAGTAGGCCGAGGGCTTGGTCCTGGTGATCGCGGCAATGCGCTCGTTCACCGCCTTGCGATTCTGCGAGCGCAGCGGACCTGTCTTGTGCTCGGGATGGTCGATCAGTTCGGGCGCGCCCAGCGCCTTGGCGCAGCGCTCCCACAGGTTCTGGCCGGAGGCGGCGATGTTGATGTGGCCGTCGGCGGTCGGGAACACGCCGGTCGGAATGCCCGTGGGATGGTCGTTGCCGGCCTGCTTGGGCACCTCGCCCTTGATCAGCCAGCGCGAGGCCTGGAAGTCGAGCATGAAGATCTGCGCCTCGATCAGCGAGGTGTGCACCCACTGGCCCTTGCCGGTGCGCTCGCGATTGTAGAGGGCGAGGATGATGGCCTGCGCCAGCAAGAGCCCCGAGGTGAGGTCGGCAATGGGGATGCCGACGCGCATCGGCCCGCGGCCGGGCTCGCCGGTGATCGACATCAGCCCGCCCATCCCTTGGGCGATCTGGTCGACGCCGGGACGCGCCGCGTCGGGCCCGCTCTGGCCGAAGCCCGCGATCGAGCCATAGACGATGCGCGGATTGATCTTGGCCACCGTGTCGTAGTCGACTTTCAGGCGGTGCTTCACGTCCGAGCGGTAGTTCTCGACGATGACGTCGGCCTTGGCCGCGAGCTTCATGAAGATCGCATGGCCCTCGGGGCTCTTGAGGTTGAGCGTCATCGACTTCTTGTTGCGATGCAGGTTCTGGAAGTCGAAGCCGTGCCGCGAGCTGCCGGTGGCGTCGGCGCCTTCGTTCGACGGCTGCTCGATCTTGATCACATGCGCGCCCCAGTCGGCGAGCTGGCGCACCGCGGTGGGTCCGGCGCGGTGCGCCGTGAGGTCGAGCACGGAGATATGGGACAAGGGCAGGGTGGTCATGGGTATTTCCTCTGGGAGCGCGGGCCTCCGGCCCGCATCATGATCATGAGCGGGCGGGACGCCCGCGGTCCGGAAGACTAACGTCCTTTGAAGACCGGCTTCCGCTTCTCCATGAAAGCCCGCCGGCCTTCCTTGAAATCCTCGCTGTCGAAGCAGGCCTTGGCCATCGGGTCGAGCCGCGCGAGGTCGCGGTCGGCTTCGGCCTTGGCGATCTCGCGCGCCGCTGCCTTGGCGAGCGCAATGGTGAGCGGGGCGTTTTGCGCGATGGCGCCCGTGATGCCCACGACCATGGCATCGAGCTCGCCCTCGGCTGCCACGCCCTGCACGAGGCCCATCTCATAGGCCTCCTCGGCGGAGTACTGCTTGGCGGTGAACAGGAACTCCATGGCGCGCGGGAGACCGACGATGCGCGACAGCCGCTCGATGCGCATGAAGCCGTAGCCCAGGCCGAGCTTGGCCGCCGGCACGCCGAAGCGCGCGCCCTCGTTGCAGTAGCGCATGTCGCAGCAGGCGGCGAGGTTCATGCCGCCGCCGATGCAGTAGCCGGTGATCTTGGCGATAGTCGGCTTGGGAAAGTCGTACAGCGCCTCGTAGCCCTTCTTGGAGATCGCGTCGTAGCGCTCCTGGGCCTCGGCATTGGCGCGCTCGCTCTCGAACTTGGAGATGTCGGCGCCCGAGACGAACGCCTTGCCGCCGGCGCCGCTCACCACGACGCAGCGGATCTCGGGATCCTTGGCATAGTCGGCGAGGATGCCGACGAAGCCGTCCCACATGTCGAGCGACACGGCATTGAGCTTGGCCGGATTGTTGAACACGACGTGGCCCACCGCGCCTTCGCGACCGCCGTAGATTTTCTGTTCCTGCATGCGCCAATCCTTCCGATAAGGCCGGCAATATAGCGCGCGTCCGGCGATTTGAATAAGGTGTGCGGACAGGGAGGATGCGTGGCCGCAGTTGAGCTGAAGGGCCTGACCAAGAGCTATGGCGAATCGGTCGCGGTGGCCGGCGTTTCGCTGCGCATCGAGCACGGCCAGCTGGTCTGCCTGCTGGGCCCCTCGGGCTGCGGCAAGACGACGACGCTCCGATTGATCGCGGGCTTCATCGAGCCTTCGGCAGGCGAAATCGTGGTCGGCGACAAGGTGCTGTCGTCGCCGCAGCGCACGGTGCCACCCGAAGCGCGCAACATGTCGATGATCTTCCAGAGCTATGCGCTGTGGCCGCACATGACGGTAGCCGAGAACGTCGCCTACGGCCTGAAGATCCGGAAGCTCGACAAGGCCGCGATCGAGGCCAAGCTCAAGGCGATCCTGTCGACGGCGCGGCTCGAGGCGCTGGCCGATCGCTATCCCGGCGAGCTGTCGGGCGGCCAGCAGCAGCGCGTATCGCTCGCCCGCGCACTGGTCGTCGAGCCTGAGACGCTGCTGCTCGACGAGCCGCTCAGCAACCTCGACGCCAATCTGCGCGAGGAGATGCGCTTCGAGATCCGCCGCCTGCACGACCGGTACCGCTACACCACTGTCTACGTGACGCACGATCAGGCCGAGGCCATGACCACGGCCGACCTAATCGCCGTCATGAACAGTGGCAAGATCGAGCAGCTGGGGCCGCCCGAGGAGATCTACGCCCGGCCGCGCTCGGAGTTCGTCGCCCGCTTTATCGGCGGCGCCAACATCCTGCGCGGCACCGCGCTCGACGGCACACAGGTCTCGCTGGCCGGCACGGCGTTGCGCACCACCGGCCGCACGCTGCAGGCCGGGCGGCCGGTGGCGCTTTCCGTTCGTCAGCACGAGATCGCCATCGCCGCCGAGAAGCCGCAATCGCTCGACAATCATCTGCCCGCCGTCGTGACGCGGCAGGTCTTCCTCGGGTCGGTGCGCGACTACACGGTGGCGCTCGACGACAGGACCGAGCTGCGCGTGACGGCCCCGCCCGGGCGCGACATCGCGCCGGGCCAAGCGGTGTGGTTGCACCTGCCGGCGGAACAATGCCGGGCGTTGGCGGAGGAATGACATGACGCGCAGGCTCACGCGGCGCAGCGTGCTGGCGGGAACGGCTGCGATCGCGACCGGTTCGTTGGCCGTCGACGTGAAGGCCGCGCCCGAGGCGCAGTCGATCACGCCGGCGCTGGTCGAGGCGGCGAAGAAGGAGGGCAAGCTCTCCTGGTACACCTCGGTCGATCTGCCGGTGGCCGAGAAGATCGCCAAGGCCTTCGAGGCGGCCTATCCCGGCGTCAGCATGAAAGTCGAGCGCTCCGGCGCCGAACACATCTTCCAGCGCATCGGCCAGGAGGCGCAGAGCAAGGTCTCCAACTGCGACGTGGTGAACAGCTCCGATGCCGCGCATCTCATCATCTGGAAGCGGGCCCAGATGCTGGCCTCGTACCTGCCGGAAGAGGTGGCGAAGCACTTCCCCAAGGAGCATTTCGATCCCGACGGGATGTACGCATCGTGGCGCGTCACGCTCTCGCCCATCGCCTACAACACCAGCCTGGTGAAGGCCGAGGAAGCGCCCAAGGGCTTCAACGATCTGCTCGACGCCAGGTGGTCCGGAAAGATCGTCAAGGCGCATCCCGGCTACAGCGGCACCATCATGACGGCGACGCAGCAGCTCAGCCGCGAGCTGGGCTGGCGCTTCCTCGAGAAGCTTGCCAAGCAGAAGGTGATGCAGGTCCAGTCGGCGGCCGATCCGCCGAAGAAGGTGACGGCCGGCGAGCGCGCCGTCATGGCCGACGGCACGGAATACATGGTCAATCTCCTGCAGTCGCGCGGCGAGCCGATCGCCGAGGTCTACGCCGTCGAGGGCACGCCGCTGATCACCGGTCCGTCGGCGGTGATGGCGAGCGCCCCCAATCCCAATGCCGCGCGGCTGTTCTATGCCTGGTCGATGACGGCCGAGGCCCAGCAGCTCAACGTCGAGGTCGGCGCCCTGCGTTCGGTCCATCCGCTGGTCAAGGACCGGCCGGAACGCAGGAAGCTCTCCGACATCAAGACCCTGCGCGAGGACGCCGCCGCCGTCGCCGACCAGGCCGACGACATCAAGGCGCGGTAACTCAAGCTCTTCAAGGTATGAGCATCATGCGTCGTCGAACGTTTCTCGCCGCCACCGCCCTCGCGCCGTTGGGCGCGCGTGTCGTGTCGGCGGCGCCGCCTGCCGAGTCCATAACGCCGGCGTTGATCGAGGCGGCCAAGAAGGAGGGCAAAGTCACCTACTACACGGCGATGGACCTCTCCGTCGCCGAGCCGATGGCCAGGGCTTTCGAGACCAGGTACCCTGGCATCAAGGTCGCGGTCGAGCGCACCGGCGCGGAGCGGCTGTTCAATCGCCTGGCGCAGGAGATGGCGAGCAACATCAAGCGCTGCGACGTGGTCAACACATCTGACGCCGCCCACGTCATCACCTGGAAGCGCCAGGACTGGCTGCAACCCTACGTCACCGTGGAGATCGCCGAGACCGTCGCACCCGACCAGCGCGACGCCGACGGCACCTTCGTCAACCAGCGCACGCATCTCAGCGCCATGGCCTACAATTCGAGCCTGGTGAAGCCCGAGGATGCGCCCAAGGGCTTCAACGACCTGCTCGATCCCAAGTATCTCGGCAAGCTGGTGAAGGGACATCCCGGCTACTCCGGCACAATCATGACGGCGACGCACCAGATCGCGCGCGAGCTGGGCTGGGGCTACTTCGAGAAGCTCGCCAAGCAGAAGGTGCTGCAGGTCCAGTCGGCCACCGAGCCGCCCAAGAAGCTCGAAGCGGGCGAACGCGCCATTGCCGTCGACGGTAGCGACTATCTCTTCTGGATGTCCAAGGAACGTGGCGCCCCGATCGAGTTGGTGTTTCCCATCGAAGGCACGCCGCAGATCTCCAACCCCATGGCGGTGTTCAAGGCGGCGCCCAATCCCAACGCGGCGCGCCTGCTGTTCGCGTGGATCATGTCGGCTGACGGCCAGGAGTTCATCGTCAACCTGAGTGGCCAGTATCCCGCCAACAAGAAGGTCAAGGCCAAGGGGGGCCGCCCGCCGCTCGCCTCGATCAAGACGCTGCGCGAGGACCCGGCCGCGGTCGAGAAGTTGGCCGAAGAGATCAAGACCAAGTATGCCCGGACCTTCAAGGTATGAAGGTGCCCGTTGGTCCCGGCAAAGTTGTCGTCCTGAGCGCAGCGAAGGACCTCATCGCCGCTTGCAATCGGCATGAGATCCTTCGCTGCGCTCAGGATGACAGGATGCGGTGAGGGTCCGTTGCCGGCTCGGCTCCAGGTCGATCTGTCGCGCCCTGTCCTGATCGCCGTCACCGCGCTGCTCGTGGTGATGATCGTCCTGCCGATGGGCTGGCTGGTCGTCTACAGCCTGTCGGACAAGCAGGGCGCGCCGACGCTCGGCAACTTCGTGACGCTGTTCACCGATCCGAGCTTCGTCGATCCGCTGATCACGACGCTCATCATCGCCGTCTCGGTGAGCACGATCTGCTGCCTTGTCGCCGCCCCGCTCGGCTGGCTGGTGGCGCGCACCGACATGCCGATCCGCCGCATCGTTCGTACGCTGGTGATGGCGAGTCTGGTCACGCCGCCCTTCGTCGGCGCCATCGCCTGGGAGATGCTGGCCGCGCCCAACTCGGGCCTGCTGAACCAGCTGTGGCGCAATCTCGCCGGCATGCCGTCCGACGAGGCGCTGCTCGACATCTACAGCCTGCCCGGCCTGATCTTCGTCATCGCCTGCTACACCTTTCCCTACGTCTTCATCCTGGTTGCCAATGCGCTCGATCGCATGCCGGGCGAGCTCGAGGATGCCTCCTCGATGCTGGGGGCGAAGACCTGGCAGACCGCGCGCCTGATCACCGTGCCGCTCGCGCTGCCGACGATCCTGGCGGGCGCGCTGGTGGCGTTCCTGCAGGCGCTCAATCTCTTCGGCTCGCCCGCGATCCTCGCCATCCCGGCGGGCTTCCACACGCTCACCACGCGGATCTGGAGCCTGTTCCAGTTCCCGCCCAAGCCTGAGCTCGCGGCCGCGGCCTCGCTGCCGCTCCTGCTGCTCACCGTCCTGCTGTTGCGCGGCCAGGCGCTGGCGCTCGGCCGCCGCGGCTATGCCGTGCTTGGCGGCAAGTACGGCGAGCCAAGACTGGTGAGGCTGGGCGCGTGGCGCTGGCCGGCGGCGGCCGCGGCGCTGCTGGTGCTGGCCATGCCGCTCTTCCTGCCCTACGCGGCGCTGTTCAATTCCGCTTTCTCGCGTGTCGCCTCGCGGCTGGTCACACCCGACACCATCACCCTGCACAATCTGCGCTTCACCTTCCTCGAGCTCAGCTCGACCATGCCGGCGCTCAAGAACACCTTCCTGCTGGCCACGCTCGCCGCGACTTTGGGCGCGCTGCTGGCGCTGCTGATCGCCTACATCGTCGCCCGCCGCGCGATCAGGGGGCATCGCGTGCTCGCCTTCCTCGCCACCGCGCCGCTCGCCATTCCCGGCATCGTGCTGGGCGTCGGCCTGTTCCTCGCCTACACGCGTCCGCCGCTCATGCTCTACGGCACGCTGTGGATCCTGCTGATCGCCTTCATCACCATCGAGTTGCCGGCGGCCTACCAGCAGCTCTCCTCTGCCTTCCACGCGGTGCATCCGGAGCTCGAGGAGGCCGGCCGCATGCTGGGCGCCACGCGCCTGCGTACGCTGGCCGACATCACCGCTCCGCTGCTGCGCTCGGCGGTGATCGCCACCTGGTGCTTCGTGTTCGTCGCCGTGATCCGCGAGCTCTCGGCCGCGGTGATCCTGTTCACCTCGGAGACCAAGGTGCTCTCCGTGCTGATCTTCGATCTCAAGGAAAGCGGCGATGTCGGCGCCATCGCGGTGCTCAGCCTCGCCATGGTCGGCATCACCACGGTCGTGATCGCCATCGCCAACCGCTTCGGCGGCGGCCGCGAGGCCGGGCGCCTGCACGCCCGCGCTGAAGGGTAGGCCGCCGTTACTGCAGGATCGCGACGTCCTCGACCGAGATCGGCTTGGCGAGCAGGCCGAGCGTCTGCAGTGTATCGAGCGTCGCCTGCCAGCCGGCCCGGGTCTGCACGCCGGTCGGCGGCCCGCTGAGCTGCTGGGACACATCCACCATGCTGCGATCGACATAGCGCGGCGCGAGCCGCGGGAAGAGATTGGAGAAGTGCGTGGCGGCGTCGGCCGGCCGCTCCTTCACCAGGTTGTATCCCTCCTGCACCGCCTCGGCGATCTTCTCGGCGGTCGCGCGCCGGGCCGGGTTGGCCCAGGCGTCGTCGTTCACGATCAGGTTCAGGCTGTAGGCGCGCACGCCGAAGTCGCTCAAACGGATCAACGTGATGCGCCGCCCTTCGGCGATCAGCTCCGCCGGTGACATTTCGTCATAGTCGATCAGCGCATCGACCTTCTTGTCGACCAGATCGTACGCGCTCCAGTCGGTGCGAACTTCCTTGATCTTGTCGCGCTCGAGCTTGTTGGCGATCACCATCGCCCTGAACTCGTCGTTGGTGATGCTGCCGGGAACCAACCCCAGGGTCTTGCCGTAGAGATCGCGCGGGTGGGCGATGTGATCCTCGGAGCGCGTGAAGATCACCGTCGGTGTCTTCTGGTAGTAGACGGCGAGGCTCTTGATCGGCAGCCCCTTGGACACGCCGATCGCCGTGGCGATGCCGCTCGACGAGCCGATCCAGAACTGCTTGCCGTCGCCGACTTTCGCCGCCGAGGTGAGGGCGCCCTGCGTCTCGGCGAAGCTGACCTCGAGGCCGCGCCGCTCGAAGGCGCCGATCTCGCGGGCGATGAAGAACCCCGCAAAGGTCGGCAGGAACTTCCAGTCCAGAAGGATCTGGACCTTCTCCAGCCGCTCGACCGGCTGGGACCAGGCCGACAGGGGGGCCGCGACGATTGCCGATGCGGCCAGTGCGGCAAGAAGAACGTGTCGACGGTGGAACATCATGGGGACCCGAATGTTAAGGCCACAGCGCCAATCCATTGATCCAATTCTGCTTTGGACCCTCGGAAGCTGCAGTGCGCCAGGCCGCTGAGTGAGCTTGAATTTCAACTAACTGACCAGTAAGTTAGTTCAATGAAGTCCGCCAAGCAACGCCGCGCCCCGGCCGAGCGACCGGGCGAGATCCTCGAGGCCGCCCTCGCGCTGTTCGTCGAGAAGGGCTTTGCCGCCACGCGCCTTGATGACGTGGCCGAGCGCGCCGGCCTCTCGAAGGCCGCGATCTATCTCTACTTCGAGGACAAGACCGCGCTGTTCCAGGGCGTCGTGCGCCAGGCGGTCGCGGTCAATCTCGGCACGGTCGAGGCGATGGTGAAGGCTCATCGCGGTCCGGTGGCGCCGCTGTTGCCGCGCATCCTCGAG
The DNA here is from genome assembly GCA_016780605.1 of Reyranella sp. Lineage (GTDB taxonomy): Bacteria > Pseudomonadota > Alphaproteobacteria > Reyranellales > Reyranellaceae > Reyranella. The sequence continues at coordinate 2,338 of JADHLS010000043.1, read as the reverse complement.
TTCATGGCCAGCCGCATCGAGGAGACGCCGATGGCCGCCGTCGCCAAGCTGGTGATCGCCGAATCGCGCGCCTTCCCCGAGATCGGCCGTTTCTACCTCACGGAAGTGATCGGCCGCGGCATTCCCATCATGGAAGGCCTGATCTCGCGCGGCATCGCCCAAGGTGAATTTCGCAAGGTCGATCCCGGCCTGACGGTGCGCTCGATCATGGGCGCCATGCTGCTCGCCGGCATCTGGCACACGGTGTTCGAGCCGATCGGCGCGGAGAAGCTCGATATCAAGGCGCTCGCCCGCCATCACGCCGATCTGATGTTGCACGCCTTGAGCCCCGAGAAAGCCGGCCCGTCATGAAAGCCCCGTCCAAGCGCGCGATCTTCATCGCCCTCGTGGCGCTGGTCGCCACCCTTCTGGTGACCCGCGGCTACTGGCAGCCGCCGGTGGAGGGCCTGCTCGGCGTCGCCAACGACAAACGCTATCTCGGCTATGTCGAGGGCGAGACCAGCCTGATCGCGCCGCCGGTCGCCGGCCAGCTGCTCGAGCGGCCGGTCGATCGCGGCGGCCGTGTGAAGAAGGGCGACCGGCTGTTCGTCATCGATCCGACCCTGGCCAAGGCCGAGGTCGCGCGCGCCGAGGCAGCACTCGCCGAGGCCAAGGCGCGTCACGAGAACCTGCTGACCGGCAAGCGGCCGGAGGAGCAGGACGTGGTGCGCGCCCAGCGCCGCGAGGTCGAGGCGAACCTGTCGATGGCCGAGACCGAGCTGAAGCGCCAGGCCGACTTGCTGCCGCGTGGCTTCTCGACCCGGCAGGCTTATGACCAAGCCGAATCGCAGGTCAACCAGCTGCGTGCCCGGCTGGCCTCGCTGGCCGCGCAGGAGCGCGTCGGCGATCTCGCGGCGCGCCAGGCCGAGATCGTGGCGGCGGCGGCGCTGGTCGGCCAGAACGAGGCCAACCTTGGACAGGCGAAGAAGCGCCTCGCCGACCTGATGCCACTGGCGCCGGAGGACGCGCTGGTCGAGAACACCTTCTTCAATGTCGGCGAATGGGTGCCGGCGGGCACGCCCGTGGTGTCGCTGCTGCCGGCGTCGCGCGTGAAGCTACGCTTCTTCGTGCCCGAGGAGGATGTCTCGCGCGCCGTCATGGGCCGCAAGGTCAGCTTCACCTGCGACGGCTGCCCGCCGGATCTCAAGGCCACGATCATCTATGTGTCGCCGCGCGCCGAGTTCACGCCGCCCGTGATCTACTCGCAAAGCGCCCGGACGAAGCTCGTCTTCATGATCGAGGCGCGACAGGATGCGGTGCCGGCCAACATCACCCTGGCGCCCGGTCTGCCGGTCAGCGTCGCGCCTTTTGCGCCCGCTTTGCCGAGGGGCTCGTCATGACCACCCTCGCGATCGACGTCCATGACCTCGTGAAGCGCTACGGCCCGCGCACCGTCGTCGATCACGTGAATCTCGCCGTCGAGCAGGGCCGCATCTGCGGCTTCCTGGGCCCCAACGGCTCGGGCAAGACCACGACCTTGCGCATGATCTGCGGCCTGCTGACGCCCGACGGCGGCGGCGGCACGTGTCTCGGCCACGACCTGGTGCGCGAGCGCGAGGCGATCAAGCGCCAGACCGGCTACATGACCCAGCGCTTCGGTCTCTACGAGGACCTCACCATCCGCGAGAACCTGGAGTTCGTCGGCCGTGTCTACGGCCTCGACCGGCTGAAGGAGCGGGTCGACGATTCCCTGCAGCGGCTCGGCCTGACGACGCGCCAGGACCAGCTTGCGGGCTCGCTGTCCGGCGGCTGGAAGCAGCGCCTGGCGCTCGCGGCCTGTGTGTTGCACGAGCCGCGCCTGCTGCTGCTCGACGAGCCGACGGCCGGCGTCGATCCCAAGGCGCGGCGCGCCTTCTGGGACGAGATCCACGCCTATGCCGCACAAGGCATCACCGTGCTGGTCTCGACCCACTACATGGACGAGGCCGAGCGCTGTCACGAGATCGCCTACATCGCCTACGGCGAGCTGATGGCGCGCGGCACCGCCGAGGAGATCATCAAGGCCTCGGGCCTGATCGCTTTCGTTGCCACCGGACCGGGAGCCGATCGGCTGGCGGTGAAGCTGCGCGACGCGCCCGGTGTCACGGCCGCCGCGGCGTTCGGCACGTCGCTGCATGTCTGCGGTCCCGACCGCGCGGCTCTGCTCAAGGCGATCGAGCCCTGGCGTGCCGACCCGTCGATCAAGTGGGCGGAGGCCGAGCCGACCCTGGAGGACATCTTCATCCACCTGATGAGCAAGGCGCGCGACAATGCCGAAGGCTGATCTTGCCGGACCGCGGGCCTCCAGGCCCGCTCTTTT
>JADHLS010000042.1 GCA_016780605.1 Reyranella sp. | reverse complement strand
GACCTCGTCGGTGTGGAAGCCCGAGGCGTTGCGGAAGGGCACGCCCTTCTTGATGCCGTCCGAGGTGTAGTACTGCGTCGTCGACGGCACCGGCTCCGATGGATTGGCCTGGTTGGAGATCGCGAGGTCGAAGTCGTAGTCGGTGTAGATGCGCTTGATCGAGGTCGGCCGGTCGGGAACGGTGAGGTTGATGCCGACGCCGACATCCTCCAGCCCCTGCTTGACGATGGCGCCGATCTTGCCGTTCTCGGCGAACCAGCCGGCCGAGAGGAGATTGAGGGTGAAGCGCTTGCCGTCGGCCTTCTTCGGGAAGCCCGCGGCGTCGAGCAGCGCCGCCGCCTTCTTCGGATCGAAGGCGGTGCTGAAGGTGTCCTTGGTGAAGAACTCCTTGTTGGGCGAGTAGATCGGGCTCGTGCCCGGCCGCGCATAGCCGTAGTAGACCGTCTTGGCGATCAGATTGCGGTCGACGGCGAAGAACATCGCCTGGCGCACCTCCTTCTTGGCGAAGATCGGATTGCGCATGTTGCATTCCAGCGTCGTCGACCAGACGCTTTCCTCGTAGCCCTTGGGCGTGGCGACGAACTTGCCCGTCGCGGTGAGCCGCTTGATGTCGGGCGGCGCCACCGGGTTGAACACGCCGATATGGATGTCGCCCGCCTCCATGGCGGCGGCGCGGCCGGCCGGATCGCGCACGTAACGGATGATCAGCCGGTCCATGTAGGGTTGGTCCTTGCGCCAATAGGCGTCGTTCTTGACGTACTCGAAGTGGCTGCCGCGCACCCACTCCTTGAACTTCCACGGACCGGTGCCGACCGGCGCATTGTTGGCCGGGTTGGTGACGGGATCGCTGCCGGCATAGACGTGCTTCGGGACAATGTAGTTCACATTGCCGGCGAGCAGCGAGGCGAAGAAGAACTCGGGCACCGGCTTGTTGAAGCTCACGACCACGGTGTCGGCATCGGGCGAGGCGACGCCTGCGAAATCGGTCATGGCCGCGGCTGAGGCGTACTTCTTCCAGATCTCGTCGATGGAATAGACGACGTCGTCCACCGTCATGTCCTTGCCGTCATGGAACTTCACGCCCTTGCGGATCTTGATGGCGTAGGACTTGAAATCGGCGGCGGGCTTCCAGGCCTCGGCAAGCTCGCCCACGAACTCGCCGTCCATGCGCCGGTTGCCCAGGCGCTCGAACAGCTTCGACGAGGAGAAGGTCGGCGAGGAGCCGCCGCCCGCCGGCACGTAACAGGCCTGCGGCTCGCCGCCGCCCCAAGTCGCGACCAGCGTACCGCCGCGCTTGGGCGTCTCCTGGGCGACGGCCGCCTTGCCGACGATTCCTGCCGTCAGAACGCCGGCGCCGAACGCGCGACGTGAAACCTTGCTCACCATGAGCCTCTCCTCATCCCCAAGCCCCTCGACTTGAAAGCAAACTTCGTACCGTGTGCGGTTACGTCGGCAGCGTCGAATAGGTCGCCCGACCGACCGCGAGCAACGCCTTCTGCTCGTTGAACACGTCGACATCGACCACGCCCACGCTCTTGCCGGCGCGCCGCACCTTGGCGGTGATCACGAGCCCGGTCTTGATCGCCGGGCGAAGATAGTCGACGCGGAAATTGATGGTCGGCAGCCCGCGGCGCAGCGCCATGATCAGCGCATAGTCGCCGACCGTGTCGATGATCGCCGCCAGCGGGCCGCCATGCCATTGGCCGGTGCCGGCGCCGCGCTCGAACTCCGGCCTCATGGCGCAGGTCATGGTGATCTGCTCGTTCGCAGGATCCGCTTCGGTCACCTTCAGCCCGAGAAAGGCGATGAAGGGTGAATGATCGAGCATCTTCTGCAGCTCGTCCTTGGTCAGCGGAACGATCTTGTCGCTCCCCCCTTTTCCGCTCATGGGGCCACCACGACCTTGCCGAACACTTCGCGTTCCTCGATCACGCGCAACGCCTCGCGCGCGTCGGCGAGCGGGAAGACCTTGTCGACCAGGACCTTGAGCTTGCCTTCCTGGACGAGCTTCAAGAGCTGCTCGATGTCGGAACGCATCCAGCCGTTGGAGCCCAGGATCTTGAGCTCGAAGGTCCAGATGAAGCGGATGTCTTCGGTCGGGGCGAAGCCCGCCGTGGCGCCGCAGGTCAGCAGCCGGCCGCCGACCTTCAGCACCTTGAGCGACTTCACCCAGGTGTCGCCGCCGGTGTAGTTCACGACGACGTCGACGCCGCGGTCGGTGCCGCCGCCGCGCCGCGTCGGCTTGCCGTAGAGCTTGTAGATCTCGTCCTGGAAGTCGCTCGTGACGTAGTTGATCGTCTTGTCGGCACCGAGCTCCATCAGGCGCTTGGCCTTGGCGTCGGTACCGGCGCAGGCGATGACCTCGGCGCCGGCGAGCTTGGCGATCTGCAGGCAGCACACGCCGACGCCGCCCGAAGCGCCCAGGATCAGCACCTTCTCGCCTTTGGCGACATGGCCGTTGGTCGTCATCATGCGCAGCGCCGTACCGTAGGCGCAGGGGAGTGCCGCGGCGTCGGTGTAGCTCACGCCGTCGGGGATGCGGACCAGCTGATGGGCGCGCGCCCGGCACAGCTCGGCCAGGCCGCCATGGATCGTCTCGCCCATCAGGCCGCCTTCGACCCTGTTGATGGGATCGACCACGACGCGATCGCCCTTCTTCCAGCCGGTGACTCCGGGGCCGACTTCGGCGATCTCGCCGGCGACATCGAGGCCCATGATGGCGGGCATCGGCACCTTGATGCCGGGCATGCCGCGGCGCGTGAAGACATCGTGGTAGTTCAGCGAAGCGGCCTTGACCGCCACGATCACGTCGCCTTCGCCGGGCTTGGGATCGGGGAAGCCGGTTTCGAAGTTGAGGCGGTCGGGCCCACCATGCTCGCGGACGACGGCTGCTTTCATTCTTATGTTTCTCCTCCGGATGGGATCTGTTTTGCGAGCACGCGCTTGTCGATCTTGTTGGTGCCGGCAAGTGGCATCTCGTCGATGAAGAACACCTGGCGCGGATGCTGGTAGGCCGGCGCGTTGGCGAGCGCATAGCTCTTCACCGCCTGCTCGTCGAGGGTGGCGCCGTTGGCGCGCACCACGAAGGCGATCGGCTTGTGGCCCTTCAGCTCGTCGGCAACGGGGATCACGGCGGCCTGGTGGATGCCGGGATGGCGCTCCAGCATCTTCTCGACCTCGCCGGGATAGATGTTCTCGCCGCCGCAGACGAACATGTCGTCGACGCGGCCGACGAAATAGAAGAAGCCGTCCTTGTCGCGGCGGAACACGTCGTTGGTCCGATAAAAGCCGTCCGGCGTCATCGCCTTGGCCGTGGCCTCCGGCAGCTTGTGGTAATGCGTCATCAGCGCGCCGCACTTCATCTCGAGCGCGCCTTCGTCCTCGACTTCGCGGCCGTCGCGCACCAGGCGCAGCTGGACCTCGGGATGCGGATAGCCGGTCGACAGCTCGGGCTGCGGGATGCCATCGGGATGCGGACCGAAAACGACAGGCCCCGCTTCGGTCGTGCCATAGCCGTTGCTGATGGCAGCTTTGGGAAACACGCCACGCACCTGGTCGATCAGGGACTGGGTGATGGGTGCGGAGCCCATGCGCACCGCCTCGACGGCCGAGAGGTCGTTGTTGGCCAGAAGCTCCTTCTCGCGCAGCATCATGGCGATCATGGTCGGCACCGAGGTGAGGAACTGCACGCGGTGGCGCGCGGCCGCCTCGATGTAGCCCTTGGTCGTGAACTGCGGCAGCAACACGATGGTGTCGCCCTGATGCAGCGTGGTCTGGCACATGGCGAGACCGTTCATGTGATAGAGCGGGGCCGCCACCAGCGAGCGCTGGCCCTGCGGCACCGGCCGGCGCACACGCTGGCTGATCGCCCAGAGGTGCGAGTAGTGCGACAGCACCACGCCCTTGGGCCGTCCCGTCGAGCCCGAGGTGTAGAGGAACATCGCCGGTTCCTCGGGCTGCATCTTCACGGGCGTGAACGGGCCCTCATCGAGGAACCTAGCGAAGTCGCGGTCGAACGAGACCTGGGGCACGCCTGCGGGCGCCAGCTTCAGGCGGATGTCATCGCCGATCACCAGCTTGGCGTCGCAGTCGCCCACGATGTAGGCCACGGTCTCGGCCGGCAGCTTCCAGTTCACCGGTACCGAGACCAGGCCGGCCTGCATGGTGCCGAGGAAGGCGAGCAGGAACTCGGCGCGATTGGCCGACAGGATGGCGACGCGATCGCCGCGCTGCAGCCCGCGCTTCAGCAGCCCGCGGGCGATGGCGCCGCTCAGCCGCACGATGTCGCCGTAGCTGTAGCGCCGCTCGCTGCCGTTGCCGCCGGCATCGATCAGGGCCAGTGCCTCGTGCGGCACGTCGCGCGAGATCGCATCGCCCTGGTTGTCGTACTTGATGCTCACCATCGGCTTCCCGTTATTCGACGAACTCCAGCACGGCATTGATCGCCTGCTTTGCCGGGACGACCAGCCGCCCCGCGCTCTGCGTCACGCCGCTGATCTTGCCTTCCTGCAAGGCCCGCGCCGCTTTGGCGATGGAGACCGTGCGCAAGGTGAGACCGGCCATATAAGCCTTGCGGCCTTCGGCTTCGGGCACGGCGTCGCCGAACTGGCTCTTGAGCTCGGCCTCGGTGACGATATCGAAGCGCGAATTGCCGATCACCACGCTCTTGCCGCCCTTGATGTCGCGTATCGATTCTGGTCCGAACATGTCGGCATAGAGCTTGGATGCGGCGGCGGGATCGGGCTCGACGATCAGCGCGCGCACGACGGCGACCGTGCCGTTGGCGTGGTGGCGCCATTCGTCGCGCCAGACCAGATCGCGCGTGAAATGATGGCAGTAGTAGACGCGACCGTAGGGCACGACGCCCGCCTTCATGCGCACGGTACGGAAGCGTGCATCGCGCTCCTTGCCACCGACCTTGACCGGGCGTGTGAACTCGACCGGCGGATCGATCGGCACGCCCGCCTTGGAAAGTGACTCGTACGTCACAGCCGAATCTTCCGAGCCGAACACCAGGCCGTTCAGGCCGAACGGGAAGGTGAGCAGGTCGAGGCGGCCGGTTGTTGCGTTTTTAGGAACAGCGATCAGCTCGAGATAGTCGGTGCCGAACATGGCGAGATGGTTCATCGAGCCCAGCGAATGGTAGCCGCGCTCGGTGAGCGTGAAGCCGAGACGCCGATAGACATCGGCCGCGTGATCCATATCGTCGCGCGCATTGATGACCACATGGTCAAGCGTTGCCGCAGGCAATGTCATTCGAATCCCTCTCCCACCCCCAAGCGTCGTCCATCTTCGCATGCCGGGCACGTCATGAATTCTCTTATTCCGACGAGTCCGCTTCGTGTCCGGAAATCATTTCCAATATTCCCGACATCGCGAGAATGAAACTCCAAGATAGCGGTTCTAGCCGATATGCATCTCTGCTGGCCTGCATTTTGCTGCATCGCTATTGGCTGGGCGCTAAGTTTTTGTCGCATGAACGGGACCACAATATGACAGCGAAATTCAGCGAATCGGGCGCCAAGACAACGCGCCGCGCCGCCCTGGTCGGCGCCTCAGCCCTGGCGCTTTCGGTTGGTCGGGCAGGGGCGCAGACGCCGACGCCGAAGAAGGGCGGCACGCTCACCTTCATGCAGAACAGCGAGCCTCAGACCCTGGTGGCGTTGACCACGGTGGCGACGCCCGCGCTCACCGTCAGCGCCAAGGTCACCGAAGGGCTGCTGGAGTACGACTACGACATCAAGCCCCGCCCGCAGCTTGCGACAGAGTGGTCGATCAGCCCCGACGGCAAGACCTACACCTTCAAGCTGCGGCCGAACGTGAAATTCCACGACGGCAAGCCGTTCACCTCGGCCGACGTCGCCTACTCGATCCAGCTGCTGAAGACCGTCCATCCGCGCGGCCGCAACACCTTCGCCAACGTCACCGAGGTCAAGACGCCCGATCCGCTGACGGCCATCATCGAGCTCTCCAAGCCTGCGCCTTACCTCATCAAGGCGCTGACGGCTGCCGAGGCGCCGATGATGCCGCGGCACATCTACGAAGGCACCGATCCACTGGCCAATCCCAACGGCAACGCGCCGATCGGCACCGGGCCCTACAAGTTCAAGGAATGGGTGCGCGGCAGCCATATCATCTACGAGCGCAATCCCGACTACTGGGATGCGCCCAAGCCCTACATCGACCGCATGGTCTGTAAGTTCCTGCCCGATCCCGGGGCGCGCTCGATCGCCTTCGAGAACGGTTCGGCCGACATCGGCTATCGCACGCCGGTGGCGCTTTCTGACCTCGAGCGCCTGAAGAAGATCCCGACGCTCCGCTTCGAGACCAAGGGCACGAGCTACTCCTATAATGTCTCGACTCTGCAGTTCAATCTCGACAGCCAGTTCTTCAAGGAGCTGAAGGTGCGCCAGGCGGTGGCGCATGCCATCGACCGTGAGCTTCTGATCAAGACGGTCGTCTACGGTTACGGCACGGTGTGCTACTCGCCGATCGCGCCGGGCCTGAAGGAGTTCCACGATCCCACGCCCAGCCCCTACAAGCTCGACCTCAAGAAGGCCGAGGCGCTGCTCGACGAGGCGGGTTTCCCGCGCGGCGCCAACAAGGTGCGCTTCAAGGTGCCGCTGGACTACAATCCGATCGGCGACGAAAGCCGCCGCGCCGGCGAGTTCATGCGCGCTGCGCTCGGCCGTATCGGCATCGCCGTCGAGATTCGCGCGGCCGATCCGTCGGCGTTCGTGAAGCGCGTCTATACCGACCGCGAGTTCGACTTCACCTACAACGGCCATTCCAACCTGTTCGATCCCACGGTCGGCGTGCAGCGGCTCTACTGGTCGAAGAACTTCAAGAAGGGCGTGCCGTTCTCCAACGGCTCGCACTACGACAATCCCAAGGTCGATGCCCTGCTCGAAGGCGCCGCGGTCGAGAACGATCCGGTCAAGCGCAAGCAGATGTTCATCGATTTCCAGCGCATCATTGCCGAGGAAGTGCCCGACATCCCGCTCTACTCGCCGCTTTACCTCACCATCCACAATGTCCGCGTGCACGACCATTCGCTGACCGCCGACGGCGTCGAGGCGAACATGGCCGCCGTGTGGCTGGATGCTTAACGAGAGATTCTTTGCCGGGAGCGCGCCACTCCGGTGGCGCTCATACGATGTCGAATTAGACGAAGACGCGCCACTAGAGTGGCGCGCTCCCGGCAATGAGTGACCCATGAGGATGGGCCGGCGCATTGCGGCGACGCTGAAGCGCACGGCAATCCATGCGTTGCCGACGGTGCTCGGCATCATCGTGCTCGACTTCCTGCTGCTGCAGCTGATGCCGGGAGACGCGGCCGACGTCATCGCCTCGGAATCGGGCGTGGCCACGGCCGAGACCATGGCGGCGCTGCGCCAGCGTTTCGGCCTCGACCAGCCGGTGCTGACCCAGCTGGTCAATTTCCTCAGCCATCTCGCCCAGTTCGATCTCGGCTTCTCGCCGCGCTACAACATGTCGGTCCTCGACATGATCATGACGCGCCTGCCTGGCACCGTGCTGCTGATGGTGACGGCGCTGTCGCTTGCGCTGGTTCTCGGCATCGTCGTCGGCTCGGTGATGGCGGCGTGGGCCGGCCGCTGGCCCGACCGCGCGCTCTCGGTCGTCGTCCTGCTGTTCTATTCCATGCCCGGCTTCTGGGTCGGGCTGATGGCAATCGTGCTGTTCTCGGTGAAGCTCGGATGGCTGCCCAGCGACGGCAGCATGACGGTCGGCGCCAGCCTCACGGGCTGGGCGTTCGTGGCTGATCGGGCGAAGCACTTGATTCTGCCCGCGCTGGCGCTCGCCTCGTTCTTCATCGCGGTCTACGCCCGCTTGGTGCGCGCCTCGATGCTGGAGGTGCAGCGCCAGGACTTCATGCGCACCGCCCAGGCCAAGGGCCTGCACCCGTTCTTCATCCAGCTGCGCCATGCGCTGCGCAACGCCTTGATCCCGGTCACCACCGTGGCCGGCATGCATCTCGGCAACCTGCTGGGTGGCGCCGTGGTGGTCGAGACCCTGTTCGGCTGGCCAGGCATGGGCCGTTTGGCGCTGGAGGCGGTGCTGGCGCGCGACTTCTCCGTCCTGCTGGGGGTGCTGCTGCTGTCCTCGCTGCTGGTCATCATCGCCAATGTGCTGATCGACCTGCTGCATGCCTGGCTCGATCCGCGCATCGGGGCGGCGTGATGAGCGTGCAGGCCGAGAAGCTCGCCGACAAGCTGGCCGACGCCAAGCTGGCCGATGTGGGCAACCGTGCGGCCGCGCCACGCAAGGGCAGGCGGCTGCGCGCCTTCCTGCGCAACCCGACCTTCGTGGCCGGCGTGATCATCCTCTCCTTCTTCGTGCTGCTCGCGCTGTTCGCCGACGTGCTGTTTCCCGGCGACCCGCTCGACATGGTCGGGCCTCCCGTGCTGTGGCCGGGCGAGAATGCCGAATTCCCGCTCGGCACCGATTCGCTCGGCCGCGACGTGCTGGCGGGCCTGGTTCATGGTGCGCGCGCCTCGCTGCTGGTCGGCCTGTCGGCCGCTGCCATCGGGCTTGCCATCGGCATGGTGGTGGGTGCCGCTGCCGGTTTCTTCGGCGGCTGGATCGACACGCTCTTGATGCGCGTCGTCGAGCTGTTCCAGACCACGCCCACCTTCCTGCTGGTCGTGGTGATCGTGGCGATCGGCGAGCCCACCATGCAGACCATCGCGCTTGCGATCGGCATCGCCTCGTGGCCGACCGTGGCCCGCCTGGTGCGCGCCCAGTTCCGCTCCTTGCGCGAGGCCGACTTCGTGATGGCGGCGCGCAGCCTCGGCTACTCCAACCTGCGCATCATCGCCCAGGAGATCCTGCCCAACGCCCTGCCGCCGGTGATCGTCGCGGCCTCGGTCATGATCGCCAACGCCATCCTCACCGAGGCGGGTCTTTCGTTCCTCAACATGCGCGATCCCAACCTGGTGAGCTGGGGCGGCATGATCGGCGCCGGCCGCGATCTGCTGCGCACCGCCTGGTTCCTGACCGCGCTGCCGGGTGTGGCGATCGCCGCCGCGGTGCTGTCGCTCAACCTGGTGGGCGACGGGCTGAACGAGATCCTGAACCCGAGATCCGAGCCATGAGTTTGCCCTCATGAGCTTATTGGCGGTCGAGAACCTCACTGTCGCCTTCCCGGGGCATGTTGCGGTGCGCGAGGTGAGCTTCGCCATCGAGCCCGGCGAGACCCTGGCGCTGGTGGGCGAATCGGGTTGCGGAAAGTCGGTGACGGCCTTCTCGATGATGCGCCTGCTGCCACCCAACGCCCGGGTGGTCACAGGCCGTATCCTGCTCGACGGTGCCGACCTCATGGCGGCGTCGCCTGCCGAGATGCGCGAGGTGCGCGGCAAGAAGATCTCGCTGATCCAGCAGGAGCCGATGACCTCGCTTAATCCGGTGCTGTCGATCGGCACGCAGATCGGCGAGGTGATCCGCCGCCACGAGAAGGTCTCGCGCCGCACCGCGCGCGCCCGCTGCATCGAGCTGCTCGACCTGGTGAGCATCCCCGATGCCCATCGCCGAATCGATGACTATCCGCATAATCTCAGCGGCGGCATGCGCCAGCGCGTCATGATCGCCATGGCGGTGGCCTGCGGTCCCAAGCTCCTGATCGCCGACGAGCCGACCACGGCGCTCGACGTCACGACCCAGGCGCAGGTCCTCGACCTGCTCGACGACCTCAGGCGGCGCCTGTCTATGGCCGTGCTGCTGATCACCCATGATCTTGGCGTCGTGGCGCAGTGGGCCGATCGCATCAACGTCATGTATGCCGGGCGCATCGTTGAGCAGGCCGCCATCCGGCCATTCTTCGCCCAACCGATGCACCCCTATTCGCGCGGGCTTCTGGGCGCGCGCGTCGATGTCGACGCCGACGAACACTATTCGGCGAGTCGCCTGAGCGAGATCCCGGGGAGCGTCGGCTCGGCAGCCGGCGAAGCGGGCTGCCCGTTCGCGCCGCGCTGTCCGATGGTCGAGACGTCGTGCCGGGTCGTGCCGCCATCCTTGCTGGCGTTCGAGGCCGGGCGCCGCGTGGCCTGCCCCGTATCGTTACAAGCTGTGACATTGGAGGCGGCGCGCCATGGCTGAGCCGCTGCTTTCGGTGCGCGACCTCCATACGCGCTACGCCGTCGGCAAGCAGGTGCTGCGCGCGGTCGATGGCGTCTCCTTCGAGGTCGGGCGGGGTGAGACGGTGGGCCTGGTGGGTGAATCGGGCTGCGGCAAGAGCACGCTCGGCAAGACCGTACTGCGCCTGGTGCCGTCGGTCGAAGGTGCGATCGTGCTCGACGGCGCCGACATCACCCGCCTCGGCGATGGGGCCATGGCCCAACATCGCCGGCGCATGCAGATGATCTTCCAGGATCCGTTCGGCTCGCTCAATCCGCGCCAGACCATCCGCACCGTGCTCGACACGGCGCTCAAGGTGCACCGCCAGGGCGACCGGGCCGAGCGCCGCCGGCGCATGACCGAGATCGTCGAACGGGTGGGCCTGCCGGCCGATGCCCTCGACCGCTATCCGCACGAGTTCTCCGGCGGCCAGCGCCAGCGCATCGGCATCGCCCGCGCACTGGTGCTGAGGCCGGCGCTGATCGTGTGCGACGAGCCGGTGTCGGCGCTCGACGTGTCGATCCAGGCGCAGATCCTCAACCTGCTGGTCGACCTCAAGCGCGATCTCGGCCTGTCGTACCTGTTCATCTCCCACGATCTGTCGGTCGTGCGCTATTTCGCCGACCGCGTGCTGGTTATGTATCTTGGCCGCATCGTCGAGAGCGCCTCGCACGCGACGCTGTGGCGGGATCCCCGCCATCCCTACACCAAGGCGCTGTTTGCGGCCTTGCCCTCGACCGATCCGACCCACAAGCGCGGCGCGCCGCCGATCAAGGGCGAGCTCACGACCGACCTGTCGTCGGGCTGCCGTTTCTGCTCGCGCTGCCCGGCCGCAACCGACCGCTGCCGCAGCGAGGAGCCCCTGCTGCGTTCCGTTGGAGAAGGACATCATGCCGCCTGCCACTACGCCTGAAGCCATCCGCCTTGCGGTGGACATCGGCGGGACCTTCACCGACGTCGTGCTGGAGACGCCCGACGCACGCTACTCCGCCAAGGTGCTCACGACCAAGACCGCCCCCGAGGACGGCGTGCTCGACGGCATGCTGCGCGCGCTGCAGCTCGCGAAGATGGCGCCGTCCGCCGTCGGCCTGATCGTTCACGGCACGACGCTCGCCACCAACGCCATCATTGAGCGCAAGGGCGCCCGGACGGCGCTGGTCACCACCAAGGGCTTCCGCGATTCCATCGAGATGGCGCAGGAGAACCGTTTCGAGCAGTACGACATCTTCATCGAGAAACCCGAGCCCCTGGTGCCGCGCACCTTGCGCTTCACCGTGCCGGAGCGCGTCGACGCCAAGGGCACGGTGCGGCTGGCGCTCGACGAGAAGGCGGTGGCCGAGCTCGCCGCGACACTCAAGGCCCAGGTCGAGGCGATCGCCGTCGGCTTCCTGCACAGCTACGCCAATCCCGCGCATGAGCGGCGCGCCGGCGAGATCCTGGCGGCGGCGCTGCCCGGCGTGCGCATCTCGCTGTCCAGCGAGGTCTGCCCGGAGGTGCGCGAGTACGAGCGCTTCTCGACGACCTGCGCCAACGCCTATGTGCAGCCCCTGATGGCGCGTTACCTCGAGAACCTGCGCAAGCGCATCGCCGCGGCGGGCTTCGGTTGCCCGGTGCTGCTGATGACCTCGGGCGGCGGGCTGACGACCCTGGAGACGGCGGCGCTCTTCCCGATCCGGCTCGTTGAATCGGGACCGGCGGGCGGAGTCATCCTGTCGACCTGGATCGCCGAGCGCTTCGGCATCGACCGCATCCTCTCCTTCGACATGGGCGGCACCACGGCCAAGATCTGCATCATCGACAACGGCAGGCCCATGGCCTCGCGCAGCTTCGAGGTCGATCGCCGCTACCGCTTCATGAAGGGCAGCGGCCTGCCGGTGCGCATCCCGGTGATCGAGATGGTCGAGATCGGCGCCGGCGGCGGCTCGCTGGCCGGTGTCGACGAGATGAAGCGCATCACCGTGGGCCCCGAGAGCGCCGGCTCCGATCCCGGCCCGGCCTGCTATCGCCTCGGCGGTGTGCGGCCAGCCGTCACCGACGCCAATGTCGTGCTGGGACGCATCGATCCCGACCGCTTCGCCGGCGGCTCGATCACGCTCGATGCCGGGCTGAGCCGTGGCGCCGTCGATGCCCATGTCGGCGCACCACTCGAGCTCGACACCACGATGGCGGCCTTCGGAATCTCCGAGGTGGTCGAGGAGAACATGGCCAACGCCGCGCGCGTGCATGCTGTCGAACGCGGCGCCGAGCTCGAAGGTCGCACACTGATCGCCTTCGGCGGCGGCGCGCCCCTGCATGCCGCGCGGCTCGCCGAGAAGCTCGGCATCGCCGACGTGCTGATCCCGGCCAGCGCCGGCGTCGGCTCGGCCGTCGGCTTCCTGCGTGCGCCGATCGCCTTCGAGGTGGTGCGCAGCCGCTTCGTGCGGCTGGGCAGCTTCGATGCCGCCTCGGTCAACGCCATGTTCGCCGAGATGGAGAAGGAGGCGACCGAGGTCGTGAAGCTCGGCGCCGCGCCGGACGCCAAGATCACGATCAGCCGCAGCGCCGACATGCGCTATGCCGGGCAGGGCCATGAGATCCTGGTGCCGTTGCCCGACGGGCCATTCACGGCGGCCTCGGTCGCCGAGCTGCGCCGCCGCTTCGAGGCGGGGTACCGCGCGCTGTTCAGCCGCGTCGTGCCCGGCGTCGACGTTGAGGTCACCGGCTGGATCCTGAAGGCGGAGACGCCGGCGCCGGGGCGTCTAGCGGAGCGCGGACCTCCAGGTCCGCTCATGAGCGGAGCTGGAGCTCCGCGCTCCGATGAGACCCGCAATCTCTTCGACCCGATGCTGCGCGACTACACGTCGGTGCCCGTCTACCAGCGCAGCAGTCTGACGCCCGGCCAGACCTTGCAAGGTCCCGCCGTCATCGCCGAGGACGAGACCACGACCATCGTCACCTCCGGCTTCGTTGCCACCCTCGATCCGTCGGGGGCCATCCGTCTCACCGCCAAGTCCGCCGTCCTGCAGGAGGCCGCCCAATGAGAGCCAACCATCCGCTGAGCCGCATCGAATACCAGGTGATGTGGAACCGCCTGATCTCGGTCGTCGAGGAGCAGGCACAGACCCTGGTGCGCACGGCGTTCGGCACGGCGACGCGCGAGGCGGGCGACCTGTCGGCCGGTGTCTACGACACAAAGGGACGCATGCTTGCCCAGGCCGTCACCGGCACGCCGGGCCACGTCAACTCGATGGCGATGAGCGTGGGCTACGTGCTCGACAAGGTGCCGCTCGCCAAGATGAACGAGGGCGACGCCTTCATCGTCAACGATCCCTGGCAGGGCACAGGCCATCTCAACGACATCGTCATCGTGACGCCGACCTTCCGGCGCGGCACGGCAGTCGGCCTGTTCGCCTGCACGCTGCACGTGGTCGATATCGGCGGCCGCGGCATCATGGGCGCGGCGCAGCAGGTCTACGAGGAGGGGCTCTACCTCCCGATCACCAAGATCGTCGATCGCGGCGAGATGAACCAGTGGCTGATCGACATCATCGCCGCCAACGTGCGCGAGCCGGTGCAGGTGATCGGCGACATCTACTCGGAGATCTCCAGCAACGAGGTCGGCGGCAAGCGCCTGGTCGCCATGATGGACGAGTTCGGGCTTGAGCATCTCGACGATCTCGCCAAGCACATCCTCGACCACTCGCGCGAGGCCAGTCTCGCTGCCATCAACCGCCTGCCGCACGGCACTTACCACAATTCGATGACGGTCGACGGCATCAACGGCAAGTCGATGGAGATCAAGGCCAAGCTCACCATCGGGCCGGACGGCATCGACGTCGACTTCGCGGGCTCGCCCGGCGTGGTGCAGCTCGGCATCAACGTGCCGCTTTGCTACACCGAGGCCTATACCAGCTTCGGCGTCAAATGCATCGTGGCGCCGCACGTGCCCAACAATGCCGCCTCGCTCGCCACCATCCGCGTGACG
>JADHLS010000041.1 GCA_016780605.1 Reyranella sp. | reverse complement strand
GGACCGTCGAGCCGCAGCGGGGCCTGCGCCTGCGCCGACACCCCTGCTGCGACGACGGTGCCGGCCAAGCTAGCAGCCACGACGCGGAGTACGAACCGTGCCAGAAACATCCATTTCCTCCCGCCTTGACCGATCTTGGGGACGGTCTTAGGTATGATTTCCGGTATGATCCTGATGATTTAGCATTTCCTAAAATATGCACTGCAAAGCGACGCAGCACAATGGCCAAAATTGACCCCGCCAGGCTGGCGCTGAGCGCGACGGCTGCTACTAGGCTTCTGAAGGCGCTGGCCAACCGCAATCGCCTTCTCATCCTTTGCCAGTTGAGCGACGGCGAGCTGGGGGTCGGCGAGCTGGGCGACCGTGTGGGCCTCAGCCCATCGGCGCTGTCGCAGCACCTTGCCGGCCTCAAGCGGCTGGGCATCGTCGATGCCCGGCGCAACTCGCGATCCATGCACTATCGCTTGGCGAAGGGCCCGGCGCAGCAGCTCATGAAGACACTGGCCGATATCTACTGCCGCCCGCCGTTCATGGGCTCGCCTTCTTCAGGTAAGCGATCACGTCGTCGATCTGCTCCTGCCGCTTGAGGCCGACGAACACCATCTTGTTGCCGGGGATGCGCGTCTTGGGATCCTTGATGTATTCACCGAGCGTGGCTTCGTCCCAGACGACGCCGGCGTTCTTCATCGCCTCGGAATAGTTGAAACCTTCGACCGCGCCGGCCTTGCGGCCGAACACACCGGACAGCTTGGGGCCCACGCCGTTCTTGCCGCCCTTGTCCGCGGTATGGCAGGCCTTGCATTGCTGGAAGATGCGTTCTCCCTTCTCCGCATCCGCACTGTGCGCCGCCGTCGACAGCCCAAATGTGAGAGCCGCACCCGCCAATGCTCCGGTCCAGATCTTTGCCACCATCATTTCCGTTTCCTCGGATGAATGCGCTTGTGTATATTTTAGCGCTTTCTAAATCATCCTCAGCCGGATGGGAAGGGCAACGGGAGCTATAAACCATGACATTGCCAATCATCGACGTAACGCATGCCCGGCGCTTGATCGACGAGGGAGCCATACTTGTCGACATTCGTGAGCTCGACGAACATGCTCGCGAGCGGGTGCCTGGCGCCCGGCATCAGCCACTCTCGAAGCTGTCCTCAATTGATATTCAGGGGGCCACTGCCGTCATCTTCCACTGCCGCTCAGGCCATCGCACGGCCGGCAACTCGCAGCGGCTGGCCGCCTCTGTCAATTGCGACGCCTATATCCTCGAGGGCGGCATCGACGCCTGGAAGAAAGCGGGCCTGACCGTCATGAGCGACAGGCGCCAGCCGATCGAGATCATGCGGCAGGTCCAGATTGCCGCCGGTAGCTTGGTGCTCCTGGGCGTGGTGCTGGGCGTGTGGGTGGCGCCCGCCTATTTCGCCCTTTCGGCCTTCATCGGGGCCGGCCTCACCTTCGCCGGCATCACCGGCTGGTGCGGCATGGCGAAGCTCCTCACCCTCATGCCGTGGAACCGGCGCGTGTTGGCGACGATGAGCTGACCGTGGCCTTGCTGCCCGCCGCATTGGCGCTCGCCTCCGGCGGAGCGATCGGCCTGATCCTCGGCCTGATCGGTGGCGGCGGCTCGATCCTGGCGGTGCCATTGCTAGTCTACGTCGTCGGCATGCCTTCACCACATGCCGCGATTGGCACCGCGGCTTTCGCGGTGGCGCTGAACGCCGCCGCCAGCCTTGGATTGCATGCACGGCACGGCAGAATCCGTTGGCCTTGCGCGTTCGTGTTCAGTGCCGCCGGTGTTGGAGCGGCATTCCTCGGCGCAGCCGTCGGCAAGGCGATCGACGGCCAGAAGCTGCTGGCGCTGTTCGGTATCGTCATGATCGCGGTTGGCGTCATGATGCTGCGACCCAAGCTCAGCGTTGACGGCAAGTCGCCATGGCTTAGCCGCGAAACCGCCGGCAAACTCTTGCCGAGGCTCCTCGGCCTTGGCGCCGCCGTTGGTATTTTGTCTGGCTTCTTTGGCATTGGTGGCGGCTTCCTCATCGTGCCGGGCCTCATGCTTGCGGCCAATATGGACGTACGGGAGGCGACAGGCGCCTCCCTGGTCGCAGTTACCGCCTTCGGTCTCTCTTCGGCGTCGAGCTACGCCTGGTCGGGCTTGGTCGACTGGCCGGTTGCTGCGCTGTTAATCACGGGTGGTGCCGTTGGTGCTGTCACCGGAACGAAGGCGCACGGTGCGCTCGCTAGCCGGGGCGGCGCGCTCACTCGAGTCTTCGCCGCCTTCGTCATCGCCGCTGGACTGTATGTCAGCGGGCGTGGCGTCCTCGAGTTGGTACCGTCCTGAGAGCGACTCCTCCTCGGCGCGCTTCTGCTCGGCTTCGGTCTGGATCTCCTGGTGCCTCTGCCGCGCCCGATTCCGGGGACAGGCTCGGCCCACACGATCAGCGCCATCATCGCCGACGCTCTGATATTCATCGGAGTCGCGGTCTTTGCCGCAAGCATTCGCAACTTCTCCCGCGCCGGAACGCCCGTTCAGGGAACCAGGCCCACGCGAACACCCGTGACGACCGGAATTCACGGCTGGAGCCGCAATCCCATCTACCTCGCAATGCTCGTCTTCATCGAGATGACGCGCGAGGTCAAGGCCGCGGCTCTGGGCATCACGATCCACGATCACCTGGTGATGGGGCGCAAGGGCTGCCGGGTTGAAGAAAGGCCCAGTCGCGTAAGGTCGACCTCTTTAGGGACCATGCACCGATTGCGACCGTTGACCATCTAAACGGTACCCTGTGCGGGCGTCGTCGTCGAATTGCCCCAGCAGTAACCCAAGGCGGCAGCATTTTTGATTTCTTCGAAAGTATGATCGATTTCCCGGAATTTGTTGCGGATCCGCTTGATTATCGATCGGACGTTGGTCCGATAGCCATCATCCCCAGTTCCGGCGATGAAACCTTCATAATGCATGCGATCGTAAATGGCCCGATAGCTCAGGTAACGTCCGACGTTCGACGCCAGCAGATAGATAATGTTGTATTCGCCGATGGTCAGTCCAACATCGACATCGTTCCAGTAGACTCGGCCGATCGCCGGCTTCAGAACGAGCTTGCCGCAGACGAGGCTCTCGTCGAGCTGCAGATCGGTCGGCGCAGGCCGGGCGGAATCGACCACGAGCCGCACACGTCTGACCAGGACCTCACCCCCGCGCGTCTTGTCAATGAAGTCAATCGCACCTCGTTCGAAAGCCAGGATTTCGTTGCTGGTCAAGGTGTGGCCGGTCAGGAACACAACCGGTGAATCAATACCGCGCCGGCGCAGCTGGGAAAGCAGGTCAATCCCCGAGGCTCCAATCCAGGAGAATGACGTCGAAGTGAGCAGTGCCGTCAAGACAAACTGCCAAGGACGCAGCATCGGCGATACTTTCGACCTCAAAGCCCTGACCCGACAGCTCGTCGGCGAGGGCCTCTCGATAGAGTTCGTCGTCTTCGACGAAGAGGACCCGAATAGCATCGCGCTTGGACCGAAAGCCAGGCCACTACGGGTTTGGCAGAACTCCCGGCATCATCTTGGGGAATATGGGTCACGTGAGGCATTCTCCAGTTCCGGCTCGCTGGGACAGGCCTAAAACGCCCTCAGCGTTGGACGGTTGCGACGCTGGTGTTCAATAATGAACATTTCGTCTGTGGGGCTTGGATCAGCCATCTACGCTCAGGCATCGTGGGGCGACCCATGACACCCGAGGAATATCTAGGTCACGCCGAGGAATGCGAACGGGTGGCCGCTGTCTCTAAGCTGTTAGCAAACCAGCGGGCGCTTCTGGCATCTGCCGAGATGTGGCGAAAACTGGCAGCAGACGCCGCACCCAAAGACGGCGCAGGATTGATGTTTCCTGAAACTAAACGGCCATGGCCGAGACCGCCCCGGGACTCCTACGCCTTCTAGATGTTGAGCGCGACGCTCGTAGCCGGTTCGTGCGTGTGAGCACTATCCAAAATGACGAAGCCTCTATCAAAGCCGCCGAATCTCGCTTTGGGCAGAAGCCACCATCGCGGTCCGCACCTATCTGGCGCGAACAAACCACTCGGTCAGCCATTAACCCATTAACGTTCGAGATTACTTCCACCTGGACCAGGGCGGTCGAGCCAGTGCCAGCGTTGCGAGTGCAGCTCTTGCGCTGCTTTCGGCGGCAAGGGCGAGGGAGGGCTCAAGTATATGAAGCGGAACCTGTTCGACAATAATCGAGTCCAAGGCGAGGTCGTCTAAGGCAGCCGCCATCAGGAAGTTAACCAGAATCGGCGCGAACCTCGCTCCTCGCGGCACTGCTTTCGGGCTTCGCGAAGGCCTTCAATGCGCTGCACTGGGCTGTGAAGAGCGACCAGGATCCGCTACCTCAATGGCATCTGGCGGTTGCCGGCCGAGCGCTGGCAGCTTGGCTCAGCCTCTGCGTGCCGTATGCCGACCTATGTCTGGCCAAACTCCCGCGCCGCAGGTGGGCTATCCGACGCCGAGAATCCCACTTCTCGCTACGGCAGACTGCTACGATTCGTTTCGTAGCAGCGTTGGAACGTGCTCTGTTTACGGGCTTTTCTGGTGGCGATGCTCCATCCGACCGGGGGGCACCATCGCCAAGATGGGCAAGCGTGCCAACGTAAGTCACCGACTGACGTTTTGCCGGTTTCGACTAACGCTTGGCTAACGAACGCGCGGAAGACCGGCAGATCATGGCGGAAAATATTGTTCGAACCATCTCTTGACGGAGAACATTTTCCAGCAGCATGCTAGGTATGTGCCACGCATGGGGTTCCTACTCGCGAGACTTCGCCTGCGGCAGTATGTGGCGGCGTTGTGCTTGCTGTCTGTCGCATTTGCTGCGGCATTCCACGTTTTCGTGCCAAGTGGGGCAGCGTGGCACTCCAAGAGTGTGCCGGCGGTTTATACTGGTTCTGACCACACGGCGCCTTGCTCGGATCACCTTATAGTCGAAGGATGTCACGTACATGTATATGGCGTGATCGCGTCTTCCGACGTCGAAGTAAGTCCCGACCATGAGCAAGCATCGCCGCTAACGGCGGCGCCTCTTGTTTCCTTCCAGCCCAAGATGACTGGGCCTCCGCCCAAAGCCTGACCTGACCATCGTTTGTGCTTCCCGTTTCGTGCCCGATGCGGGTCGCTGAATGTCGAGATCAGGGTATCGATGCTTTGCCCAGAATGGCGTGGTGGTGGCGCGTTGCGCGCCCTCGCGACATGCTATTTGCCCGGGATTCCGGTGCCGAGAGGGCAATTGCGGTTGCCTACCTGATCTCGCATGCCGTGTCGAAGATGCGCGCAGCGATGGCTTCGGGGTCATGGCTCGATTGTTTCCGCCAACTCAATTCTCCGATTCCTGGTGAATTGGAGGTAACAGGTGAGAAGACGGCACTGTTTGCCTCGGGCTTCAACCGCCAGCCCAGGTGGTCGACATCCGAAAGGGCTTGGTGACGCTGAGAGCCGAGTTCCGATCTGGTTCAGGCAGTCTCGGCTAGTTGTGCATGCTTCAGTTGAGTGAAGTCATTGGTTAGCCAGAAGAACGATTAGCGAAGGAGCAGAATGATGAAGAAATTGTCGCTTACGATCGCGACGTCGAGATTCGTCGCGGACCCCGCCCTTGCGCCGACATTCGCGTCGGCGCTCGTAATCTCAGAGTTTACGATCTCTTTCGAGTGTCGGTCATGGGCAGAGGAGTCGATGGGTCGAGAGGAGGCATCGCCATGATGGAAGACGCCAAGGAAGCATTCGGGGGATTGGCACGGCAGAATACGCCGATGCGGCACCCTCTCGCGGTGCGGTACGTGGAAGCCCAGCGGACCGCCGTCGTGTTCGAGCGCTTCGAATTCGATGCGCTGATAGGAGCGGATCATCCGGCGCGAGTCGTGTGGTCCTACGTGCAGCAGGTCGATCTGTCGGGTCTGTTCGAGTGGATACGGGCGGGGGTCCATACCCCGGGGCAGCCGCCGCCGGACCCGCGAGTGGTATTGGCCTTGTGGCTGTACGCCTGCATCGAAGGGGTTGGCAGTGCACGCCAGCTCGAGCGCTTGTCCGAAACGCATCATGGCTTCCGCTGGCTGCGCGGCGGTGTGCCGCTGAACTATCAGCTTCTGTCGGACTTCCGCTGGCAAGCGGCGGTTGTGGTGGACCGACTGCTGACGCAGGGCGTTGCGACACTGTGGTCGGAGGGCCTGGTGAGTCTGGCATCGCTGAACGATGACGGCATCCGCATCCGTGCATCGGCCAGTACCTCGAGCTTCCGCAGGTTGGCGACGCTGGAGCGCCTGCTGCGGGAGGCCGCAGAGCGCATAGCGCAGCTGCGGCAGGAAGTAGATGGTGGCCCCGACATTTCGAACCGTCGCCTGCGGGCGGCCCGCGAACGTGCCCTGCGGGAATAGTGGGAACGGAGGAGAGAGCAGTCCGTATAGGTCCGCTCTCTCCATTTGCCCTCGTCGATCTGCGGCTAGAAGCGCAGATCCATGCCGAGCAGGAGCGCCCAACTGTTGCCACTGACGGCATTGGTCGGGCCCGACGCGTTGAACATCACGCCGCCGCCAGTGATCTTGACGCCCGGTCCGAGCGCGTAATTGACGCCGACTTCCCACTTGTTGACGGTCTCAGAGCCGAACAAAAGAGACGTTGCGGGGTTGCCGCTGAAGCAGGTGCTGTTGACACCCGGAACGCCGCCGCAGCCGGCCGTGTTGAGCGTCTGAGCAAAGAAGCCGCTGTTGGTATTGAGCGCCGTGATGCTAGCCGAGCCGTTACCGTTGGTGTTGTAGAAGCCGGCCCACATGAACGACATCTGCCACGGACCAGTCTCGTACATGATGCCCGCGGTGTAGAAGCGGGTGTCGTTGTCCATGCCGGTGTAGTAGTTCGAGCCCAAGCCGTTGTTGTCCCATCCGACCGCACCACCGACGGTGAAGCCAGCATAACCGAACTGCGCGCCGGCCACCCACTGCTTCCAGGGGGCGAGGTTGGCACCCGTCGCGATATTGGAGCCGACCCCCGGCGCGAAGGCTGGGATGAACGACGCGTAGGCGAACGCACCGTACAGAGCGACGGTGAAGTCACCGAACTTGTTCAGGTAGTTGGCACCGATATCGAACAGATTCTGCCAAGTGCTGTCAGCGGTCGGGCAGTTGCCGATATTGGCAGGACCTTGATAGCCGCACAGGCCAGCAGATTGGGTACCCCCGATGCCAGTGCCGGCCTGGGCGCCAGCTACAGTGAGGGACAGTTTGGGAGCATAACCGACACCGATCTGCAGGCCCTGGAAGCGTGGCGTGAAGTAGTTGATGCGGTTGACGTCCTGCCAGGTCGGCGTGATGGTCGTCGCCATCGTACGACCGTAGGCCTTGTTGTTGAACATCATGGCCGCGTTGGCCCAATTGTGGTTGTGCTGGATGGCGCCCCAACCGATCAGGGCCGACGGGGTGCCATAGTACATACGGTAGCTCGCCGCGTCGCGGGAGCCCAACTCGGCGCGGCCCCAGTCGCCGAAGGCGAAGATAAAGGCTTCGTCGATCGTCGAGTTGCTACCGGGGTTGACACCGGTGTTTGCCCCGGTGCTCGGGTTCCACGCTTCGAGTTCCACGAGCAAGCCGACCGACGTGCCGTTGTCGAGCTTGGTCTGGCCGGTAAAGTGGATTTCGCCCTCCTGCGTGAAGGCAAACCCCCTATAGGTGGTGAGGGACCCGTTGAACGCATAGGTCGAATCGACATTTCCGGCCAGAGCATAGAAGGTATAGTAACCTCCGATGCCGATCTTGATCGGATCGGCAGCCATCGCCGGGGCGGCCATCACTCCGCCGACAACCAAGGCGGTCGAGCCGAGTAGAAGCTTCTTCATCATTCTCCCTCGATTATCAACAGGGGTGGAATGATGCCGATTCCACTGGCGAGTCTTGGTAGATGGTAAGGTGGAGTACCGTCACACATACCGGCAAAGCGTTGGTTGATCGGCGGTCGCTTTGTGCCAGTTTCCGAAGCGGCCCCATCGATCCATGCCCCCGTTCGGACAGCAGCGGTTGTACGCTCGAGGCGGCGCGAATGCTGAACCCTTCGAAGGGATCAGACGAAGTTAGTGGTGTGATGAGATGAGGGAACCTGGCCGCCCGGTCGAGGAAGGGGCCCCGAGTGCTCGGTGCCATCGCCGCTGCCGGAAGGGCCCGGCGCCTGGGTCGCCGCCCCCACGAACAAGTAGGGGGCCCACATGGGGCAAAGTTTAGGGGGAGCCCCCTAATGTGGTTTCGGCGTTAGTGTTTGGGCGTTTGGCATTGTGGGGGGCCCCCCACGCAGCAGCAATTGTTCGATGTGATCAGCCGCGCGTTGGTGCAGCAGCTTGGCGTCGTTCGTCAGCGCCAGGCCCGGACGGCATACGGCCGCTCTCGATGCTGTCTCGCAGGACGTTGAGTGCGGCACGAATGGCAATCTCATCATCAGTCATCGGCGCGGCTTTAGGGGGCCTAACTTAAGCTGGATTTCTATTGCCACTGGGACGGGAGCTCCCTGAAGCCGAGATCAGTCGACCAGGAGCCCTTCACTTTCCGAAGGCCCCTGCCTCAGGATCCGTCCGCATATACCCGGCGCGCGGCTTCTGCGGATCGGCCGGAGCGGAGTGGGCGTCATCCGCGGCGAGATTCTGTCTTGGCGGATACAGCGCCGGCGTCCTCTGTCGCCCGTCGATCCAGGCATCGATCATATCCGCCCATTCCTGAAGCATATGGCGACGCTGATGCTCGTATTCCGCCTTGTTGTAGACGCCTCGCGACGAGCGCCCTTCTTCGTGAGCTAGACACTTTTCGATCCAGTCTCGATTGAATCCGAGTTCGTTCAGCAAGGTGGAGCCGGTGCGACGAAGATCGTGCACAGTGAAAGCTTGGAGTGGCACCCCTTCTTTCTTGGCCCTGGCCGCAACCGAAGCCGTGACACGATTGAGGGTTGCGCGCGACATCGGCACATCGGCGTTGTGAGGCGACGGCAGGAGGTATCGCGAGCTTCCAGCCCTGGCCTTGAGTGAGTGCATGAGCTCGAGGGACTGCCGACACAGATAGACGTTGTGCGCCCGGCCCCGCTTCATGCGCTCCTTGGGTATGGTCCAGACGGCATTCGCGAAATCGATCTCGTCCCACGTTGCATCCTGCAGCTCGCCCTTACGCACCATGGTGAGCAGGATCAGCCGAAACCCCATTCGGATTGCCGGTTGCGTCGACACACGTTCGAGCAGTTCGAACATGAGCCGAATTTCCTTTCGTGAAAGCGCGCGGTCCTTCGGAACGAATGTCGCGATCGACGCCTTGGCGACTTCGTCTGCGGGGTTGGCGACCTTCTCGCCGTGGAGAATCGCGAATCCAAAGATCTGTTTGACAATGTCGCGGATGTGAATGGCCGTCGCCGGCGCTCCGCGATCTCTCACCTTTCCACACAATGCACGTAAGTCGTCAGGTGTAATTTCATTGAGTAGACGGTTCTTCCACACTGGGAAGATATCCCTATCGTAAATAATGCGACGCATGTTGCGGGTGCTATCCGCCATTGATGCAGTCGTAATCCAGCGCGCGCCGAAATCGCCGAAAGTTTTGGCCTCCTTGAGACGTCGCTTCTTGCGCTGTTTTTCTTGTGCAGGCGATTTGCCTTCGGCTACCGATCGGCGCGCCTCCAGGCATTGCTCTCTCGCTCGGGCGAGAGTGGTGCCGTCAGGTCCGAAGCGCCCGATCGTGAGCGTTTCCCGGCGGCCGTTGAGGCGGTAATCATAGCGAAATATTATTACGCCGGATGGCTTTACGACCGCGTACATGCTGTCACGATCCGAGATCTTGTAGTCCCTCTCTTTGGGCTTCAAACGCTTAAGTGCAGTGACAGTGAGCATATACGCCTCCGCTTCAAACCAAAATGCGGCACTCAAAGAGGAGGGTTGGCTAGGCTCTGACGCGAATTTTTGACTATAGGTTGCTTTTAGCAACTCATTTCGCACCTACGCCCAAATTATCCACCGGATTTGGCGAAGGCAACAAAAAAATGCCGACGGCAATGCCGTCAGCCCGAAGTCGTCACCGTCGCCATGCGACGGACTTTAACGTTATTTTTCAGCCACTTGTCTAGTCTATTAAGCTGTCAAAGTGGGGCGAATCATTCTCCCTCACTTATCGATTGGATGCAGCTTGATAAAAACTCAAGCCGCCAAACGGGTCAACAAACGGACGGCCTTCGGCGCCATTTGTCGTCAAACCTGTGGCGCATTTGCCACATTTTTGCGTAGCCTCGTATGCTCCGCGCCATCTTTTCAACAGAATTTCCCCTCTGGACAAAATATTAGTTGCACGATAAGACTAACTTATTCGCTTGAGGAGAGAACAAAAATTCCCATCCGCAACCGGCAAGAAAGTTACCCTGATGAGAACCGACACGAGCAGATGCAACCGAAATAAAATTACGTGAAAACGCGTAGCAACTACGTTATATACAGCTATCCTAGATGGTTTAGGCCGAGAAAAGAATTCCCTCAAAGCGAAGGGGTGGTTACCGATGCAACCCGCTTGGAGGGCGTAAATGATCTTGATCATTCCCGCTCCTCCTGCCGACAAGATAATTCCTTCCCTCCTATCGGCGGCGTTTGCTTTGTGCGGCTCACACACTCACGGCAACTGTACCCAGTCGCATCGTCCCTTTTGGCGGCAGTTGGAGCCCACCACTCATTGCTCAGGAGTGGAGTTGACCGTGCACTTTGCTCCCTCGCACCCGACTTCGTACGAGGTGGTTTGCGGCGACATTGCCTTCGAGGCGATGCTCTCACGCAGGTACCCCATCTTTTCAGGACGGACTGAGGGGGCGCTCGCTGACAAGCACACGCACCAAAGCCCATCGCGAGATCTCAAAGGGGCTCGTCGCGATTCAGGAATTCAAGGAGATTGCGAAGTATCTCTAGCCATCGACGGAAAGGAGCTTCTCGACGTAGCTCGGCCGCTAGGCCGTGCTGCCCCATTGACGCGGACCTACCGTGGGCGTTCACTTTCGTCGTGACGATCCAAGCTCCATTCCCCGTCCTTCGACGCGTGGCAGTCCTCTTCCGGCTGTTCTGCGCGCTGGCAGTGGCCATCGTCACGGCATATCATTTCTGTTGCCCTGGAACTCATACCTGTTGCCTTGCAACTGCGCAGGCTTCCCAACCGGCAGCGATTTACGCTCCGCCCCACCAACACGCGCCGGCCCACGCGAACTTCTCGGGCAAGAAGTGCCATAACTGCACGATGGTCTCACTGTCGGCGTTCTCGGTCGTGCTGGCCTCGACTGACGAAAGCACTGTCTGCGATGCTGCGCCGGTTCGCGACCTCACGTCTTTTCATCCCGGCCTGACGTCACCACCCCCCAAAGCCTGATCGCTGCGACTTCGGCCGCCTGCGTCTCTTCTGGGGCGCGGGCCATCCTCGTCCAAGCAATCGGGTGTCACATGTCTTTCCGTCTTCTACTCTGCGCGGCATTCGCCGCCGCTGTACCGCATTCTTCAATGGAGGAAGCGGCGCAAGCGTCGCTCCAGTCAGAGCGCAGCGGCACACCAACACTTCTCCAGTCCTCGCCAACCGCAAGTTCGGGGAATCCGTCGTTTATGGCCGCCGACCGCGCGGTCAACATGCCCGACCGACGGCACGAGCAGGCGAACGCGCTGACAGTCCTGGCCGTCTTTGTCGCGCTGCGAACCCGGGCGCACAGGAACGGTGCCGCATGACCAAGTCCCCAGACGCACTCAAACAAACGGCACCCAGTCTGACGACCAGAGAGAAGGACCCGCTTGACGCATACGTCGGCAAGAGACTGCGCCGGCGCCGGATATTCATCGGCATGAGCCAGACGCAGTTGGGCGAAGCCGTTGGCGTGAGCTTTCAGCAGGTGCAGAAGTACGAAAGCGGCGTCAACCGCGCCGTGCCGAGACGCCTGTTTGAATTCGGGCGGACCCTGGGAGTGCCGCTTAGTTACTTCTTCGAGGGCTACGCCGAACGACACAGCGGGCGTGGCCGAAGCTTAGAGAGAAGCGAGGCCATCGATGTGTTCGGTACGGACGAAGCCCTGACGTTGTTACGCGCCTACTATAATTTGCGAACGCCCGCTGTGCGACAGCAGATAGGCAGATTGATCGCTGTGCTTGCCAAAGAGTAGTCGGCGGGTTGCGCAGTACGTGCTCCGTAGAATCGACTCCGGCGTTTGAAGCAAGCGAGCCGGAAATGGTTTTCGAGCACGTCACTGCTGTTCCTTGCCGGTAGCAGCGGGACCGTTTCGATTAAGCGGCTGATGGAGCGGTGGCCGGCACCCTAAGTCCAGGGCGGCGTCACAGCGCGTTGTGTCGTCCGGGCTAGTGCGAAGTCGACTGCGAATGCGCCTGACCAATCTTCTGTAGCGCCTCGCCAAATTTCGTCAGCGACTCGGGTCCACAGTTCCCACGCATGACAACTGTTCCGTCGCGCATCAGGACCATGGTGACGTGCGGCCGCTTCGCGCCAGTTTGGTCGAGCTTACGGCGCAGGGTTGCATCAGCCGCTGTCAGGGCCTGTTCGACTGCGGCGAGTGCACGCTTGGACATGGCAGTGAGTCTACTAAGAATCACCACGTGTCCTCAAGTGGCCGATTTTCGCTTCACATGATAATCGGGGGAAAGACATGCAACTAGCGCGTCTATTGACGCTTGTATGTACCGATTTCAGTATCAGTCTGCGCCCCGAGTGAGCATCCTTCGAGGACTACTGCCCTTGATGCGTTTGGCGACAATGATTCGGCTTCTTTCCGCAAGTTGCGACGCCCTTTCATGTATGCGGCGCTGAAAGCGACAGCTGGAATTTGGCTGATGGCGCGGGCATCCGCGCGTCTTCCCTAGTGACCGGTACGTTCCAGGCCTGCGGTGGCGCGTGCACGCGGCCTATGCATGCTCCTCGTCGCTGGCAATGCTTCGGTCGAAGTACAGCGTTAGCACGGCATGATTTAATGGTCGCCGGTCCCGCGTTTCGCGACCACCTTGATTGCGACGACCAAGCCGCTGCCCAAGAAGAGACTCAACCAGTCGTTGTCACAGCTTCGGTCACCGACTCATTTGACACAAAGCTGAACGAGCGCCTCAAGGAACAACGCGACGGTTCTGGAGACTGACCGAGACAAGGCGGTCTTGGCCGGCCAATTCGGTCGCGTTCGAGGAGAATCAGAAGCTCGTCGACCAAGGTGTACAAGTCCAATTGGAAGAGGTTCTCCGCGCGGAATCCTCTGACGACAAGATCGAGCCCGTGGGCGAGGGAGCAGCCGGCGCCGACACAACGGCAAAGCGTGCGGCACCATGGTCTATGACTCGAAGAACCGCCACCAATGGCGGACCGATCATCACAACGCCCACGACCGACCAGCTCGCTACGAAGGCCGAGCATGCAATGCTCTCGACGCACAAATTTCCGTGTGGTGCACGGCAACTCCATCGGCAGGACGGAGTGATCATCACAAATCCGGCGCGGATCAGTCCCAACCGTCCGCGCGTCGAGACAGAACGCCCCGCTTCACTATTGGGGACGTGCCGCTCGAGCGCACCAGCAAGCTTATGGCACACGCGGACTATGAAGAGGTGGAAAGCTCGATTGATCTAAAGCGACTGATGGCCCAGCTACCGCCGAAGATGCGGCGCGCCATTCAGCTTGTGAAGCTAAACGGATTGCGCACATCGGAAGCGGCGCAGCAGTCGAAGATGACCAAGTCAGCTGTCAAGATCAGCATTCACCGTGGAATGAAGGCGGTGTCGGCGGCAATCAAACCAGAGGGCAAGTCATGAGAACAGTCGATCTGATCGAGACGCTGACCACGAATGTCGAGGCCGGCGATCGGCGGCAGATGTCGCGCGCCTTGGCGCGAGCTGTTGCCGTTGGCGCCGCCGTCACGCTGCTGCGCTGCGCTGATCGTACTTGGTTGCCGGCCCCATA
The DNA here is from genome assembly GCA_016780605.1 of Reyranella sp. Taxonomy (GTDB): domain Bacteria; phylum Pseudomonadota; class Alphaproteobacteria; order Reyranellales; family Reyranellaceae; genus Reyranella. Next base: position 359 of record JADHLS010000041.1, on the reverse strand, counting down.
TTCAAAGTGATGCGGCCCTTGCCTTTCTTGTTGGCAAGCTCATTTTCGCGGCAGTGGTCGCGGTAGTTGCCGATTCCGATGAAGCCGCCCAGGCATTCCGCTTTGATGGCGCCCCGTGTTCCGACGTGAAGTCGCCCAGGGTGCGGAGCCTCGCTGGCTGAAGATCAGTGGCACCGAACGGCTGGTTCGGTCAACTCTTGAGCATCGATTCTGTACGGGTTCGCCGCAGGCTGTCGCCAGACAGGTTGAGGCGTTGGGCGTTGTGGACGAGGCGGTCGAGAATGGCGTCGGCATAGGTCGGGTCGCCGATCATGGCGTGCCAGCTCTCGACGGGGAACTGGCTGGTGATGATGGCGGAT
>JADHLS010000040.1 GCA_016780605.1 Reyranella sp. | reverse complement strand
TCACCCATCTGTTCACCGCCACCATCTTCACCCGCATGCTGCTGTCGCTCTGGGTGCGCTGGCGGCGGCCGACCGCATTGCCGATCTGAGGCGCCACCATGCTGTGGAGACCGCACCACCTCATCCGCGCCCGCCCCAACTTCGATTTCCTGGGCAAGCGCAAGATCGCGCTGGTCCTGTCGACGGTGATCAACGTCGCCTCGCTAGTCGGCGTCTTCGTGTTCGGGCTGAACTTCGGCATCGACTTCGAGGGCGGCATCGCCATCCAGGTGCGCGCCAAGCAGGGCACGGTCCATCTCGACGACCTGCGCTCCACCCTCGGCCACCTCGGCGTCGGCGAGGTCTCGCTGCAGGAGTTCGGCGACCCCAGCACCGCGCTGATCCGGGTCCAGCGCCAGGAAGGCAACAACCAGTGCGTGGCCAACGCCGACCGCGTGATGAAGAAGCGCGCCGGCGACGGCTGGAGCGTCAAGCCGGGACCGGCCAACACCGGCGACGTGGAGTTCGCCTCGCCGCAGGCGATGGATGGCGCCAACTGGCGCGACGCGGTGAGCCGGGTCGGCCTCACCATCCAGGAACGCCAGCTGCCGCGCGGCACGGTCAACACCGCCAAGATCGAGATGACCCACGAGCAGCGCGCCGAATGGTGCCAGCAGGTGGCCATCAAGCTGGTCGAGGACACGATCGGCAACAACTACGAGCTGCGCGGCACCGAATCGGTCGGCCCCAAGATCGGCGAGGAGCTGATGCGCAACGGCATCCTCGCGGTGCTGGCGACGCTGGCCGCGATCGCGATCTATGTCTGGTTCCGCTTCGAATGGCAGTTCGGCGTCGGCGCCCTGGTGGCGCTGCTGCACGACGTGCTGTGCACGGTGGGCCTGTTCGTGCTGCTGCGGCTCGATTTCAGCCTGACGGCGCTGGCGGCGCTGCTCACCATCGCCGGCTACTCGATCAACGATACGGTCGTGATCTTCGACCGTGTGCGCGAGAACATGCGGCGCTACAAGAAGATGGGCCTGATCGAGCTCCTGAACTTCAGCATCAACGAAACGCTGGCGCGCACGCTCATGACCTCGGGCACGGTGTTCGTGGCGGTGCTGGCGCTGGTGCTGTTCGGTGGGCCCGTCCTCTACAGCTTCTCGATCGCCATGCTGTGGGGCGTCATCGTCGGCACCTACTCCTCGATCTGGGTTGCCGGAGCTTGCCTGGTCTATCTCAACCTCAGGCCCGAGCAGCTGCGCGCCGACGAGGAGAAGGCCGCGAAGGCCAAGGCGTGATCCCGCCCAAATCGGGGGGAACGGGGGCGGGCGGTCCGACCGACAAGACCCTGCCGACGCCGGATCCGGCGCAGGTCCAGCTCATCCGCAGCTACGGTCCCGGCCATTTCCTGATCGGCGAGCGCCGATGGGAGTCGCCGGTGCTGGTGATGCCGACCGAGACCGTCGCCTGGACTGTTACGCGCGCCGAGGAGCTCGCGCTCGACAATCTGGCGGCGCTGATGAGTGCACCGACGCCGACCGAGCTGCTGGTGGTGGGCTGCGGCCCGCGCGCGGTGTTTCTGGCGCCGCCGTTGCGCGCATCGCTGAAGTCGGCCGGCCTGGCCCTGGAGGTCGTCGACACCGGCTCCGCGTGCCGCATCTTTAACGTGCTGCTGGCCGAGAGCCGGCGCGTCGCCGCGGCGCTGATCACGCTGTAGCCCCTAAAGAAGAAAGCCCCGCCGCGAACGGCGAGGCTTCCTCCAGGCAGGGCCGCGTCTTGTTACTTGCGGTTCAGGATGTAGAGCACCACCGCGACGGCGACGAGGCCGACCAGGCCTTGCCCGCCAAGACCCTTGATGAAGGTCATGATGTTGCCGGCGATGTCGTTGCCGAGGAACGGCATGGCATTGCCGAACAACAGCTGCAGGATGATGCCCAGCGCCAGCAGGGCAATGCCGAGATCCGTCAGACGCAGGATCACCATCTTGCCGCGATCGAACCATTCCATATCCATCTCCTTTGTCGTTTCTTCTTTTCGAGGGGGGGTACGCGTTGGGTGGGATTACTTGCGATTGAACAGGTAGAGAATGATGGCGATCGCCACCAATCCCACGACGCCGTTGCTGCCCAGCGCCGACAGGAGCTTGAGCAGGTTGCCGACGACATCGCCGCCCAGGAAGGGCACGGCGGTGCCGAACAGCATTTGCAGCACGATGGCCAGGGCCACCAGCAGAAGGCCCAATTCCGTGATCTTGAGGATCCAGGCTTTGGCCTTGTCGAACATCTCCATCACTGGCTGTTCCTCCGGTTGGAGCGGGATTGGAGGGGAGTCCCGCTTCACTCAATCGTCGACGATTGAAACGCGGAAGCGTGCGCGACTACGCGAGGGGGACGCGCGGGCCTGCTCGTGGCCGGGCAAATGCCCACAAGGCCATTGTAATATTATTGCCGGAAATTGGCAATATCTTGGGTAAGAGCCGGGCCTACCCACCAGATATGCCTGCAGGACATGAAAACGGGGCCCCAAGGCCCCGTTCGCAACATCCGTTTGAAGCCGATCAGACCGGCGCGTTCTGCTGCGCCACCATGCAGTAGAGCATGCCGATCGAGAACATGGTGTTGAAGCGGCTGGCGTAGAGCGCGGGCTTGGCGGCTGCCGCCTTCTGCTCCGCTGTCGCCTCGACGAGGCCCAGGATCTTCTGCTGGTTCGGCCAGATGATGAACCAGACGTTGAACGCCATGATCAGCGCCATCCACATGCCGATGCCGATCATGACGAACCCGGGACGCAGGGTCAGCGCCTGCAGGATGTAGCCCTGCATCCAGGCCAGCAGCAGGCCCGTGATCACCGTCGCCAGCGCGGCATAGCGGAAATAGAAGAGCACGTTCGGCGCGATGAACTTGGTGATAGCGGTGCGGCTCTCGACCGGCTGGATGGTCGGCATGGTCGGCACCTGCACGAAGTTGAGGTACCACAGCAATCCGATCCACAGCACGCCGCTGATCACGTGCAGCCAGCGCATGATGAAGGTCGAGTAAGAGTGATCTACCTTGACCATGTGTCCGGTGGCCAAGCCCACGATGATGACGATGGCAATGATCAGCACGACGCCGGCAGTGACGGTACGACCGGGCGATGTGAAGATGGCACCCATGTCAGGTGTCTCCTTTATCTTGTTGGCGGGACTGGAGAATCCCGATTGGACGCATTCTAATCTGCTCGGGCCGTGCATTCAACGGCCGCCCGCGCACCTTTTCCTCAGATGACTTCGTCCTACCTCGCGCCTGCAGCATCGCATGCCTACGTGCTCGACCTGGTGCGCAACGCCGACCGCGACCGCTTCCTCGGTGCGCTGTTCGCCTCCGAGCCCGCGCGTTCCGATCTGCTTGCCGTTCTCGCCTTCAACCATGAGCTTGCGCGCACCCGCGCCGTGACACGGGAGCCGATGCTGGCTCGCATTCGCCTCGAATGGTGGCGCGAGGCGGTGGGCGAAGCGGCCGGCAACGGCAAGCCGCGCGCACAGCCGATCGTCGAATCGCTCAGCGAAACGATCCGGCGGCATGATTTGGCGCCCGAGCGGTTGGTCGCCCTGATCGATGCGCGCGAGGAGGAGATCGACGGGCCTCTCGATGTGCTGCGTGCCGGGAATGCGCTGGCCGATCTCGAGCTTGCCGTGCTGGGCGTCGACAGCGATGCCAGCCGGCGCGCGGCGCGCGCGGTCGCATCGGCTTGGCTGATGGGCGAGGGACCGGAGCGCGAGGCGCTGCTCGCCGAGGCGCGGGGCTTGCGCCGCGAGGTCGATCCCGCGGCGCTGCCCATCCTGCTGCCCGCCCTCTCGCTCGGCGGTATCGGGGCGTGGCGCAAGCCGCTCGCCTATTGGTGGGCGGCGAGGCGCGGCCGATACTGAGGCATGCCGCGCCCGTGGAGGATGCCGGCGCCTGGACGCCGGTTGCATACTTTTCGGCCGCCGCCTATGGCTCGAAGGAGGCGGCGCTGCTGGCGGCGGTAACGTCGGTCGCCTGGTTTGCAGAGTAGCTCAAGACATCGAGGAGGTCGGCGTAACGTGGCACGAGTGAAGGCAAACGGAATCGAGATCGAGTACGAGACCGCCGGCAACAGGACCGATCCCGCGCTGCTGCTGGTCATGGGTCTCGGCGCACAGCTCACCATCTGGCCCGATGCGTTCTTCCGGGGACTCTCCGCCAAGGGTTTCTTCGTCATCCGCTTCGACAATCGCGATACCGGCCTCTCGACCGACTTCGGATCGTGGGGCCAGGCCAACATTCCCGACGCCATCGCCAAGGTGATGAGCGGCAAGAAGGTCGACACGCCCTATTACGTGAAGGACATGGCAGGCGATGCCGTCGGCCTGCTAGATGCGCTCGGCATCGACAAGGCGCACATCGTCGGCGCTTCCATGGGCGGCATGATCGCCCAGACCGTCGCCGGGCTCTGGCCGCAGCGCACGCGGTCCCTGCTGTCGATCTATTCCAGCAGCGGCCGGCCCGGGCTCCCCGTCGGCAAGCCCGAGGCATTGGCGATGTTGACGGCCCAGCCCGAGGGACCGTCACGCGAGCAGCGCGTGGCCTACGGCATCAAGCTGCGCACCGTCATCGGCAGCCCGAAATATCCCACGCCCGCCGATGAGATGCGGGCCTTCGTGGAGAAGAATGTCGACCGCCGCTGGTACCCCGAGGGCGGTGCGCGCCAGTATCTCTCGATCATCGCTTCGGGCGACAGGGTCGAGCTCCTGAAGACGATCAAGGCGCCGACGCTGGTGCTGCACGGGGAGGACGATCCGCTGCTGCCGGTCGAATGTGGCCGCGATGTCGCGCGGCTGGTGCCGGGTGCGGAGATCCAGACCTATCCCGGCTGGGGCCACGACTTCCCGCCCGGCATGATCCCGACGCTGATCGATCGCATCACGGCTTTCTGCAAGGGCAAGTGACCATGAAATTCGGCATCTTCTACGAGCACCAGCTGCCGCGGCCTTGGGGCCCCAAGAGCGAGTACCAGCTGCTGCAGGATTCGCTCACCCAGATCGAGCTCGCGGACAAATTGGGCTACGACTACGCTTGGGAGGTCGAGCACCACTTCCTCGAGGAGTACTCGCACTCCTCGGCGCCGGAAGTCTTCCTCGGCGCCGCCAGCCAGCGCACCAGGCACATCCGCCTTGGCCATGGCGTGGTGCAGCTCACGACCAACCAGCCGCATCGCGTCGCCGAGCGCATCGCCACCCTTGACCTGCTGTCGGGCGGCCGGGTCGATCTCGGCATGGGCGAGGCGGCGGGGCCGGCCGAGCTCCATCCCTTCAACATCCGCGTGCGCGACAAGCGCGAGCGCTGGGAGGAGGCGGTCAAGGCCATCATCCCGATGTTCACCAAGGAGAGCTGGGAGTTCCACGGCCAGTACTACGATTTCCCGGCGCGCAACGTGATCCCCAAGCCCTACCAGAAGCCGCATCCGCCGCTGTGGGTCGCCTGCTCCAACATCCAGACCATCGGCAAGGCGGGCGAGTGGGGCATGGGCGCGCTCGGCTTCACCTTCGTCACGCCCGAAGCGGCCCGCGCCTGGGTGCACAAGTACTACAACAACCTTCTCAACAACTCTGCGAAGCTCGCCGACTATCCCAGCAATCCCAACGTCGCGATGGTGTCGGGCTTCATGTGCGCACCGACCGATGCGGAGGCTGAGGCCAAGGCCGCGGGATGGACGTTCTTCATCTTCGCGCTCTCATACTACGGCCGCAAAGGCGTCGATGCGCCGGGCACGTCCGATCTCTGGCAGGAATATCAGAGCTGGAAGGGCGGGCCGGAGGAGCGCAAGGCGCTGGACTCGGGCCTGATCGGCTCGCCGGAGACCATCCGCAAGAAGCTGCGGCAGTTTCAGCAGAGCCGCGTCGATCAGGTGATCCTGCTGAACCAGGCCGGCAAGACCAGCCACCAGGATATCTGCGATTCGCTGGAGCTGTTCGCCAAGGAGGTCATGCCCGAGTTCCACGCCGCCGAGGCCGAGCATGTCGAATGGAAGCGCAAAGTGCTGGCGCGCGAGATCGTGCTCGAGGACCTCGATGTCCAGAACTACGATATCTACAGCCACCAGAACGAGCACATCGTCCGCCTCACGCCCGAGCAGCTCAAGGCCAAGATGGCCGAGAAGGAAGCGGCCCAGAAGCGCGCATGACTCTTGCCGGACCGCGGGCCTCCAGGCCCGCTCATGTTCTTCCGGACCGCGCGCGTCCTCGCGCGCCTCATGAGCACGCGGGTAGGTCGAGGTTTACCGCGGCCCGCGACGCGCTGTTCGGAAGAGGAAGGCGATGAGCGGGCCTGGAGGCCCGCGGTCCGGCAAGATTCCCGTCCTGATCGCCGGCGGCGGGCCGGTCGGCATGACGTTGGCCCGCACGCTGGCCTCGTTCGGCATCCGCTGCCTGATGGTCGAGCGCAACGCCTCGACCACGCGGCATCCCAAGATGGACATCACCAACGGCCGCTCGATGGAACTGTTCCGGCGGCTCGGTCTCGCCGGCAAGCTGCGCGTCGTCGCCGTACCGGAGGAGAACAACTTCGACGTCTCCTGGATCACCTCGCTCACGAGGGAGAAGGGCGGGCGCGAGCTGCACCGCTTCCGCTATCCCAGTGTCGTGGAGAAACGCGCCGAGATTTTAGCCAGGAACGACGGCACCCAGCCGCGCGAGCCGGCGATGCGGGTCAGCCAGGTCATGATCGAGCCGGTGCTCAAGGCCGCGATCGACCACGATCCGCTGGTCGACGCACGCTGGGGCGTGGCCTTCGAGGATTTCGAGCAGGATGCCGAGGGCGTGACGGCGACGCTGCGCACCGTCGAGACCGGCAGCACCGAACAAGTGCGCTGCGACTTCCTCGCGGGCTGCGACGGCGGCTCCAGCATCGTGCGCGAGAAGCTCGGTATCGGGCTCGACGGCAAGGCCGCCGTGGCGCATCGCTACATGATCCATTTCCGCTCCGAGGCGCGTGATGTCCTGCAGGCTTTCGGCATCGCCTGGCACTACCAGACCGCGCGCGGCACCCTGATCGCCCAGGACGACAAGGACACCTGGACCTTGCAGACACGGCCGCCGCCCGCGGTCGACGTGCCGAACCTCGACGCCGAGGCCGTGCTCGAGGCCTGGGTCGGGCGACCGTTCGAGCGCCAGATACTGGTCGCCAACCCCTGGTTCACGCACCTGTTGCTGGCCGAGCGCTACCAGAGCGGCCGTGTCTTCCTGGCGGGCGACGCCGCCCATCAGTACATCCCGACCGGCGGCTACGGCATGAACACAGGCATCGGCGATGCCGTCGATCTCGGCTGGAAGCTTGCCGCGACCCTCAAGAGCGGTGCCGGCGCGGGCCTGCTCGCCTCCTACGAAGCGGAGCGCCGGCCGGTCGGCTATCGCAATCGCCTCGCCTCGGAACGCCACACCGGCGTGCGCATCAAGATCGGCGAGCTCTACGAGCGCATCGCCGATCCCGAGCGGCTCGCGCGCGAGATCGCCGTACTGGGCAATGCCGAGAATGAGAGCTGGGGCATCGAGTTCGGCTATCGCTACGATGGCGTCGAGCCCGATCCCCTGCGGTATGAGCCGACCACGGCGCCCGGCGCCCGATTGCCCAGCACCTTCCTGCGCGACGGCAGCGCCCTCTACGATCGGCTCGGTCCGTGGTTTACACTCCTCGTCTTCGGCAACGCCGATCCGTCGCCCCTGATCGATGCCGCGCGGGCGCCGCTCGATATCGTGATGATCGACGATCCGGTAGCGCCGATCTACGAGGCCAAGCTGGTGCTGGTGCGGCCCGATACGCACGTCGCCTGGCGCGGCAATGCCTGTGCCGACGGCCGCGCGGTCTGGCGGCAGATCCTGGTTTGATGCAGCCGCGCGGCTCGTGAGGCGTTGCTTCCCCCATGCCTTCATCAGCGTCCGCCCTGATCGCCGACATCGGCGCCACCAACGCCCGCTTCGCACTCCTCGAAGGCGGCGACGTCACGGTGTCGGAAACCTATGCCGTCGCCGACTACGCCTCGCCGATCGAGGCGGCGCGCGACTTTCTTTCGGGACCTGGCGCCGGCCATGCCCCGAAGCAGGCGCTTATTGCGGCGGCAGGTCCGGTCGAGCACGGCAGGGTCGCCCTTACCAATGCGGCCTGGATCGTCGACTCTCAGCGCATCGCCCGAGGCCTGGCGATGACCGATGTGCAGGTGCTGAACGATTTCGAAGCCCTCGCCTGGTGCCTGCCGGCCTTGCCGTCCGAGGGCATCGCGATGCTGGGCGCTCCGCAGGCGGGCGAGCACGGCGCTGAGCGCGATACGATGGCCGTGCTGGGACCGGGCACCGGCTTTGGCCTCGCGGCCATGATCTTCGCCGGTGACGCCGAGGCCGTCCTCGTCACCGAAGGCGGCCACGCCACGCTCTCGAGCGAGAATCGGCGCGAGGACGCGATCATCCTCGCCCTGCGCCAGCAGTTCCATCATGTCTCCGTCGAGCGCGTGCTGTCAGGCTCGGGACTGATCCAGCTCTACCACGCCATCGCCCGGGTCGACGGCAAGGCCGTGCCGGAGCGCGACAGCGGCGAGATCGTGGCCCACGCGCTCGCCGGCGATTGCAATGTCAGCCGCGAGACCCTGGAGCTGTTCTGCGCCTTCCTCGGCAGTGTCGCCGGCAATGTCGCCCTGACGCTGGGGGCGCGCGGTGGCGTGTTCATCGGTGGCGGCATCGCGCCCCGCTTCATCGACTTCTTGCGCAGCTCGGCCTTTCGCGAGCGGTTCGAGGCCAAGGGCCGCCTGTCGAGCTATCTCACGCGCATCCCGACCGCCGTGATCGTGCATCCGATGCCGGCCTTCCTCGGCCTCGCCCATCTGGCCGAGGTCCGAGCACGTTCACTCGATGCGATAGGGTAATCCATGTCATCTGCTTTGCGCGTCGTCGTCGTCGGGGGCGGCATTGGTGGCTTGTCGGCCGCGCTGCATCTCCTGAGGGCGGGCTTCGACGTCCAGGTCTACGAGCAGGCGCCGCGCATCGGCGAGATCGGCGCCGGCATCCAGATCAGTCCCAATGCCTCACGCCTCTTGATCAGGCTGGGCCTGAAACCGGCGATGGACCGTGTCGGCGTGCGTCCGCTGGCCGTGCATCAGCGGCGTTGGCAGGACGGGCGCACCCTGCAACGCGCACCCGTCGGAGCGGAAGTCGAGCAGGCCTTCGGCGCGCCGTACTATCATTTCCACCGCGGCGATCTTGCTGACCTGTTAGGGGCCGCCGTGCCGGCCGAGCGCCTGCATGTCGGCCATAGGCTCGTCGATCTCGAGCAAAAGGGCGGGCGCGTGCTCGCGCGCTTCGAGAATGGTGCGACCAGCGAAGCCGATCTCGTGGTCGGCGCCGACGGCATCCACAGCCGGGTGCGTCACCTGCTGTTCGGCGCCGAGAAGCCGCGCTTCACCGGCTGCACCGCCTGGCGCGGCCTGGTGCCGGCGGACCGCGTTCGCCATCTCGACATCGAGGTCGCCTCGCACAACTGGCTGGGGCCGGATGGCCATGTCGTGCACTACTGGGTCGCCTCGGGCCGCTTCATGAACGTGGTCTGCGTCACCGAGCACGGGAGCTGGACGCAGGAATCCTGGACGACGCGGGGCGAGGTCGCCGACGCCTTGAAGCGCTACGAAGGCTGGCATCCGACGGTGCGCGGCCTGATCGCAGCCTTTCCCGAGACCTTCGTCTGGGCGCTGCACGATCGCCTGCCACTGCCACGCTGGAGCGACGGGCCTGTCGCGCTGCTGGGTGACGCCTGCCATCCGATGCTGCCGTTCATGGCCCAGGGTGCTGCGCAGTCGATCGAGGATGGCGCCACGCTCGCCGCGCTTCTCAAGGCGACGCCCGGCGACGTGCCGGGCGTCCTCAAACGCTATGAGGAGATCCGCAAGCCGCGGGCGACGCGCCTGCAGGAAGCCAGCGCCGCCAACCGAACGCGCTTCCATCTGCACGATGGGGCTCAGCAGCAGGAGCGCGACAAGGCGATGGCATCCTCAGGCGATCGCTCGATCGCCAACATCGGCTGGCTTTACATGCACGATGCGGCGGCGATCGCCTGAGGCCAACGACTTAGGGCCGGTGACTTGGTGTTAGTACTGACGCGGAGCGGTAGCGGCGCCGATGGCGGCACCACCCAGGCCGCCGACAACGGCGCCGGCCACCGGATTGCCGGCGGCCGCGCCGACCAGGGCGCCGCCGCCGGCGCCGATGGCGCCGCCGGTCAGCGCGCGATCGACCGGCCTCTCACCGCAGGCCGCCGTGGCGATCGCCAGTGCGGCAAGAACGACAAGAGAAACAACGCGCGACATGAATGCCTCCTCGTGACTCGTTGCGCCGTACAACGGTCAACGGAGGTTGTGGTTCCGCGCGCCTTACATCGCGTCCGGCGCCGACGCATCGAGGTGTGGCCGAGCTGCCACACTGTCCTGAACCATCCGCCGGCACTCGACTACTTGTTCGGATTGATCAAGAACTTCTCGCCGGTCGCACGCTTGCCATAAATCGCGATGTTCTTGAGGTCGAGGGCCTCGGGCAGGGACACCACCTTTGTGTAGTGGCTGGCGAAGGTCGTCTTGAGGTTGTTGACCACGCGCTCGCGCAGGCGGGTCTGGCCCGGGCGCCCGATCTTCTGCAGGAACGGCGTCAGTAGCCAGCCGCCGACGCCCCACGCCATGCCGTAGTTGCGCACCAGCTCGACCGGGCCGGTGTTGAGGCTGCCGTAGATGTAGACCTGCTTGTGCGTCGTCGAGCCGTAGCGGCTGTATTCCTTCGCGGTCTTGTTCAGCGCGATCTCCATGCAGGTCAGGATCTGGCTGGCAAGCCTGCCGCCGCCGATCGCGTCGAAGGCGATGGTGGCGCCGGTCTCGACCAGCGCCTGGGTGAGCTCGTCCATGAACTTGGGCGAGGTCGAATCGACAACGTGCTTGGCGCCGATGTCCTTCAGGATCTTCGCCTGCTCGGCGCTGCGCACGACGTTTACCAGGCCGATGCCGTCCTCGAGGCAGATCTTGTTCAGCATCTGGCCGAGGTTGGAGGCGGCCGCCGTGTGGACCAGCGCCTTGTGGCCTTCGGCCTTCATCGTCTCGGTCATCCCGAGCGCGGTCAGCGGATTGACGAACCACGAGGCGCCTTCGGCCGCCGTGGTGCCGACGGGCAGGGGCTGGCAGTCGGTCGCCTTGAGCAGCCGGTACTGCGCGTACATCGCGCCGCCGACCGCCGACACCGTCTTGCCGAGCAGGGCTTGCGCCGCCTCGGAGGAGCCCGCCTTGATCACGGTGCCGGCCGCCTCGTTGCCGACCGGCATCGCCTGGTCGAGGCGCGCGGTGATGAAGGGCAGGGCCTGCTCGGGCACCTTCGCCGTGATCTTGACGCCCGCGCCGCTGCCCGAGGCCTTGGCGGTGCTCATGTCGGCCGGTCCCAGCAGCAGGCCGAGATCGGACGGATTGATCGGCGTCGCCTCGACCTTGATCACGACCTGGTCGGGCCCCGGCTCCGGTGTGGTGACCTCGGCGAGCGACAGTTCGAGCTCACCGCCCTTGCTGATGCGCGAGCGCAGTTGCAGTCCCGTGGTTGTGCTCATCGTCGTCCTCCCGCTAATCGGTGCATGAATCCTTTGTTAGCACATCCGGCGAGCCGGGACGCTATTCTCGACCAGCAGCCGAGGTTGGGCGGCGGAGGTTCGGATGGCGAACGCGACAGAGGACGACACGATCGAAATCAACGGCATGGCGCACGTCATCCTGACGGTCAGCCAGTGGGACAAGGCGCACGCCTTCTACAGCGAGCTGCTGCCGTTTCTCGGCCTCACCAAGGTCTATGACGGCAACAACTTCCTCTATCACGTCGGCGGCCGCACCGCGGTCGGCATCCAGCGCTGTGCCCCCGAGCACGAGGGCGAGCGCTTCGTCGCCAACCGCATCGGGCTGCATCATTTCTGTATCCGCGCGCGTACGCGCGAGGATGTCGATCGCGTCGCCGCCAAGCTGCGCGAGATGGGGGCCCATATCGACCGCGGCCCGATGCTCGGTGATTGGGCGCCCGGCTACTACTACATCGTGTTCGAGGACCCCGACGGCATCCGCCTGGAAGTGAACTTCATCCCCGGCAAGGGCCTGCTGGTCGGTGACAAGCCGCTCAGCCCGTCGAGCGATCCCGACTGGAACCAGGATCCGACGCCGAGATTCTGAACGCGTTACCGGCCTGTGACATCCGCAGGCCATCTCTCGACTTGCCGACCGCTTCGCCTAATGTCGCTCGGGACCGCAGGAGGCAAGCATGGCGGACGCCTTGTCGGACAAGGAACGAGCGTTGATCGACGCCTACTGGCGCGCGGCCAACTATCTGTCGGTCGGTCAGATCTACCTCTACGACAACCCGTTGCTGAAGCGGCCGCTGTCCAAGGACCACATCAAGCCCCGGCTGCTCGGCCATTGGGGCACGACGCCCGGCCTGAACTTCGTCTACGTCCACCTCAACCGCATCATCACGAAGTACGATCTCGACATGATCTACGTCGCGGGTCCGGGCCACGGCGGTCCGGCCATGGTGGCGAACGCCTATCTCGAAGGAACTTACAGCGAGGTCTATCCCAACGTCTCCGCCGACGAGGCGGGAATGAAGCGCCTGTTCACCCAGTTCTCGTTTCCCGGCGGCATACCCAGCCACGTTGCGCCGGAGACGCCGGGCTCGATCCACGAGGGCGGCGAACTGGGCTATGCGTTGTCGCACGCCTATGGAGCCGCCTTCGACAATCCCGATCTGATCGTCGCCTGCGTCGTCGGTGACGGCGAGGCCGAGACCGGGCCGATGGCGACGAGCTGGCATTCGAACAAGTTCCTGAATGCGGCGACGGACGGCGCCGTCCTGCCGATCCTTCATCTCAACGGCTACAAGATCGCCAGCCCGACGATCCTGGCGCGCATCAGCCACGAGGAGCTGGAGCAGCTCTTCCGTGGCTACGGCTACAGGCCGCATTTCGTGGAGGGAGACGACCCGGAAAAGATGCATCAGCTCATGGCCGCCACTCTCGACACGGTCATCAGCGAAATCCGCGACATCAAGGCAAAGGGGCAGCATGGCTCCGGCGTGCGTCCGCGCTGGCCGATGATCGTGCTGCGGACACCGAAGGGTTGGACCTGTCCGAAGGAGATCGACGGCAAGCGGACCGAAGGCTACTGGCGCGCGCATCAGGTGCCGATGGGGGAGATGCACACCAATCCCGAACACGTGCGCATTCTCGAGCAGTGGATGCAAAGCTATCGGCCGGCGGAGCTCTTCGACGATGGCGGCCGCCTGCGCCGCGAGATCGCCGATCTTTCTCCCAAGGGCGCTCGTCGCATGAGCGCCAATCCCCGCACCAACGGCGGCACCTTGCTACGCGACCTTCGGTTGCCCGATTTCAGCGACTATGCGGTCAAGGTGCCACAGCCGGGCTCGGTCAACGCCGAGGCAACGCGGGTCATGGGCGGCTTTCTGCGCGATGTGATGAAACTCAACGGCGACCAGCGCAATTTCAGGCTCTTCAGTCCCGATGAGAACAACTCCAATCGCTGGCAGGACGTCCTCGACGTCACCAACCGCGCCTGGGCCGCCGAGATCAAGCCGTGGGACGACCACCTCGCGCCCGACGGCCGGGTCATGGAAGTGCTGAGCGAGCATCAATGCCAGGGCTGGCTGGAGGGCTACCTGCTGACGGGCCGGCACGGCTTCTTCTCGTGCTACGAGGCGTTCGTTCACATCGTCGATTCGATGTTCAACCAGCACGCCAAATGGCTGAAGGTATGCAATCACATCGAGTGGCGACGGCCGATCGCATCGCTGAACTATCTGCTGTCGAGCCATGTCTGGCGCCAGGACCATAACGGCTTCAGCCACCAGGATCCGGGCTTCATCGACCACGTCGTGAACAAGAAGGCCGAGGTCGTGCGAGTCTATCTGCCGCCCGACGCCAACTGCCTGCTGTCGGTCACCGACCATTGCCTGCGCAGCCGCAATTACGTCAACGTCGTCGTCGCCGGCAAGCAGCCGGCGCCGCAATGGTTGACCATGGATCAGGCAATCAGCCACTGCCAGGCCGGTCTCGGCATCTGGGAGTGGGCCAGCAACGACCGCGGCGGTGAGCCCGACGTCGTGATGGCCTGCTGCGGAGACGTGCCGACGCTGGAGACGCTGGCGGCGGTCGAGCTCATTCGCGAGCATGCGCCCGAGGTGAAAGTGCGCGTCGTCAACGTCGTGAACCTGATGACGCTGCAGACGCCGAGCGAGCACCCCCACGGGCTGAACGACGCCGACTTCGACGCCCTGTTCACCACGGACAAGCCGATCATCTTCGCCTTCCACGGCTATCCGT
>JADHLS010000039.1 GCA_016780605.1 Reyranella sp. | reverse complement strand
CCGCTGCCCATGAATCGTGACTTCCGGCGCACCGCTCACCATCGCAGCGCCGCGGGTCCCGGCTGCCTGGAAGCCGGTAAAGAGGAAGGTGTTGCGGGAATCGGGTGCCATGACTTTCAGGTGATGAAGGACGCGCCCGCCGGTCGCCATGCCGCTGGCCGAGATGACGATCTTGGGCATCGTCATGCCGTTGAGCGCCTTTGACTCCTCGACACTTCGGACATAGCGCGCGATCGAACAGAGAGACCGACACTGGCTGTCGCTCAGCTTGTGATCGTCGAGATGGCGACAAAAGATGCCCGATGCATCGATCGCCATGGGGCTATCCAGATAGACGGGAAGGTCGGGGATGCGCCGGTCGGCCTTGAGGCGCTGGAGGTGGTACAGAATCGATTGCGTCCGGCCGACCGCGAAGGCCGGTATCAGAACAGACCCACCGCGGCGCGCCGTCGAACAGATGATCTCGGCGAGGCTCAGCTCCGGGTCGATCCGCTCATGGGTTCGGTTGCCGTATGTGGACTCGACCACCAGATAGTCGACCGGCTGGGCGACAGCAGGATCCAACATCACGGGGTCGTTCGGGCGCCCGAGGTCACCACTGAACAGAAGCGAGGTTCCGCCCTCTTCGAGCCAAACGCTGGCTGCGCCAAGGATATGGCCGGCGCGCTGGAACCGAACGATGAGGTCGTCGTCGAGCTTGCGGACGGCGCCGAAAGGAACGGGCCTGAGCAATTTCAGGGACGCCTCGGCATCGGCCGCAGTGTAGAGCGGTTTGGCCGGTTTGTGCTTCGAGTAGCCATGCCGATTGGCGAACTCCGCGTCGCGCTCCTGCAGATGGCCGCTGTCCGGCAGCAGGATTTCACAAAGATCGCGCGTTGCCTCGGTGCAGTACACCGGCCCCCTGAAGCCGTTCTTGGCAAGCAGAGGCAGGTAGCCCGAGTGATCCAAATGGGCGTGAGTCAGAATGACGGCATCGAGGGACGGCACCTCGATGGGAAGCGGCAGCCAATTGCGCTCGCGCAGCTCTTTGACGCCCTGAAACAGGCCACAGTCGACGAGGATGCGTTGCTGCGCCGTCTGCACCAGGTACTTCGAGCCCGTCACGGTCTGAACAGCGCCGAGAAAGGTGAGTTTCATCTGACTGTTTCCACCGTTGACGGCAGCGCATTGGCTGAGCTGCCCACTATCGTGTGATTGTCCTCGGCGTGTATCTTCGCGTCACAATTGGATTGTCCGCGCGCCGTGCTACGCATCGCCTCGGAAGGGAGATGCGCATTCAGGCCCTCTCGACTCAATATTTCCCACGCTTCTTCCGGCTCGTCGGCGAAATGGAAGAGCTTCTTATCGCCAGGAGATATCGCCCCTTCCGCAAGCAGAGCGCCAAAATTGATGATGGTTGTCCAGTACTCTCGGCCGAAAAGGACGACCGGCAAGGGCGGCGCCTTTCTGGTTTGCAGTAGGGTCAGAATCTCGAAGAGCTCGTCCAGTGTTCCAAAGCCCCCGGGGAAGACCGCCAAAGCGTTCGCGCGCATGGCCAGATGCATCTTGCGCATCGCGAAGTAGTGAAAGCGGAACGTGAGCTCGGGCGTGGAGTAGGCATTCGGTTGCTGCTCGGCAGGCAGGGTGATGTTGAAGCCGACGCTAGGCGCCCCCACGTCGCTCGCGCCACGATTTGCCGCCTCCATGATGCCCGGGCCACCGCCCGTCGCGATCACGTTCTCGCCGCATCCCTCGCTGGCCCGCAGCGCACCGCCGCGCAAGGAGACAATCTGGGCGAAGGCGCGCGCTTTCTCATAGTAGGCAGAACTGCGTTGCTGCTGCAGGGCCGCGATCTTCTCTTCAGGCGTGCGGGCCGATATCAGCTGCCGCTCCGCGTCCTCCGGTGGCAGCGTCCGCGCACTGCCGAACACGACCACTGTCGAGCAGATGCAGGCTTTGCGCAGCACCCGTTCCGCCTTGGCGTACTCCATGGCAAAGCGCAGCGCCCGCATTTCATCGCAGAGGAGGAACTCGTCGTCGTCGACAGCCAGCAGGAAGCTTCGCGATTGCCGTTGTGCCCTGTTGTCGCTGCCCACGCCTGCCTCCCGACGGGTAGTGCCGTCGAAGTGCACGAAAGCCTTCGAGGCCGCTCTACCTACTAAAGTAGATAGGGTCTTGGCGCCGATGCTTTGATCAAGGTCAAAAGGCAGCCATGCGAACACGTCGCGAGTCCTCTGCACTAAGGCTGTTCAATATGAGACTCTGCTTTCGGGAGGTCGCCATCTAGCTTTTCACTCCGGCAGTGATCGAAGAGATCATGATTGAAGATCTCACCTGGCTCGGTCCGGCCCGTTTTCTCAGACGAGGGCGCGGTACTGCAATGCGCTCTAACCCTTGGAGGTTCACCATGGCTATCATCACAAAGTCGCGACTTGCCCGAGCGAGTGCCACGCTCATCGCGGCTGCTGCCCTGGTCGCGTCGGCCGCTGCTCAGCAGCCGCCTGCCGCGGGGTCTACGCCGCCGCAGGCCGCCCCGGCGCAACCAGGCCCGGGCATGGGCTCGCAAATGATGCAGCGCGGTATGGAGCAGGGTCGGATGGGCCAGGGCATGGCCGGCCCTGGCATGATGGGCAGCGACATGATGGGCAGCGGCATGAAGCAAATGATGATGGGGCCCGGCCATACCGAAGGTCGGCTCGCCTTCATCAAGGCCGAACTCAAGATCAGCGATGCCCAGACGTCACAGTGGAACGCTTTTGCCGACGCCGTTCGGGCCAATGCTGCAGCAATGGCGGACATGGGTCGGTCGATGATGTCTCAGCATGCCTCGGGCAGCACGCTGCCGGAACGGCTCGCCGCCGAAGACAAGGCGTTGAGTGGACATTACGCCGCGTTCAAGAAGACGACGGAGGCGCTCAACAACCTCTACGGCGTGCTGAGCCCGGAACAGAAGAAGATTGCGGACGGCATCGTCGTCGGCCCCATGGGCATGCCAATGGGAATGATGTGACACCCCAGTCCCGTCTATTGGCGGCGGTCCCGTTCTGAGGGTGTTGCAGGTGGAAGCCGCTTGAGGGACGCTGCCAAAAGACGCAAGGTGGTGTCATCTTGCAGCCGGCCGGATTCCGACGCCAGCCGTTGTTGCCGGTATGATGAAGCGCAGCGGCGACGCGGGTGGAGCTGATGGCGATTTTAGGGAGCGGTCCCGAATGGCCTACCTCATCAAACGGTGCCGTCGCTTGCGGCAGTTCGCAACGGCGATGCCAGTCCGTCGCGGTAAGAGCATGAACCGGCGGGCGTTGCTCGCGGCGCTTTCCGTTGTGGTGTTCGCGGTGACAGCCGGGCCTGTCATGGCTGATGACGCGCCTGACACCGGCCATAGGGCGGATGGCCTTGTCATCTACTTCGCAGCGATCCCGGCCGCTTTCGTCCTTGCGCATCCCGCCGAGCATACCGGGCGCCAGATGCACGGCGATGCGCCGGACGGTCGCTATATCCATCACCTCATAGTTGCCCTGTTCGATTCAAGCACTGGCATGCGGATCACCGACGCCAGTGTCGTGGCGGTCATTCGCGGCGGCATTAGCCCGTCGGAGACCCGGGTTGAACTCGGGCCGATGGCGATCGCGGGCGCAGCGGTCTATGGCGGCTTCGCCGACCTGCCCCCGCGCGATCGCTATCGCATCGAGATCGAGGCGGTCCGACCAGGTGGTAGCGCGGCGGTGCGAACGGTCTTCTGGCATCAGCATCTACAGCCACAGCCATAAGCGACGGTCGGTTACAGATTGGTCATCCGGCGCCTGACCCGCCACGCTCGCTCCCGGGTCGCCTTCATCGCCGAAGCGGCGTCATCCCATCATTGTGCATGGGCTCCACACAGCGAGGTACGAGAGGGAGACGCAGGGCAAAGCGTCGGTTCGGCAATGACGCGTCGAGCATTGGGCCGTTTTCCGGCAGCGTGTGGGGCGCCGTCGACCGGCTCTGCCAAAGATCTCAGCGACATACTCTTGGTGTCGAAACGTCAATCCGGCCAATCGTTTCGAGGTGGGCGAGATAGGACGGCGTGGAGGCCTATCAAGGGGGTCGCGCTGTCACAACCCGAGGCCGCCGAACCGCCAGCGAAAGCTATCAGGCGCCTCGACCCAAGCCTTGGTGTCGGCAGCCCGCGCCCGGCAGAAGGATTTGATCTATATCAAGGTTACAGCGGCTATTGGATGTGATTAATTTCCTTTGAACGCCGTGAACAGAGGTAATGTCCCTTTTGACGCACTCGGAGCGGTACTTTCGTTGCTTGGCGGGCGCGATGATGGACCGCTTCGCCAAGTCGCTTGGTGTGCTGCTTGTGGCGTCGGTAGGTATGCTGCTGTTTGCGGGGGCTGCGTCCTTTGGGCTTGTGCCTGATCAGCGTGAGCACGAGCGTTCCACGCAATATTCCGAGCTGGTGCCGGGAGGCGTAGACATCAGAGCCTTCGCGCCAGCCGAATTTGCTGGTGGGATGGGACCGATCGTTTCGGCTGCTGCTTTCCTCGATCATCCCTGGATTGATCGGCTCGATCCCGGTAGGGATCGAGATGAGACTAACGATAGCGAAGATGGTGACGATTGCAGCGGCATGTGCTGCGGCGTGGTATGTCATGCCGCTGTTGGCGATAACGGAAGTGGTATTTACCCGAGACGCCCACCGTCGAGCAGTGCCGTATCGACCGGTACGCCGGTTCTTTTGAGCAGAAGCCAGGATCCACCGGAGCGGCCGCCGCGGGTCGCCTGAGCAATTCGTCGTAGCGAGATGCCGACCTGCTTGTTGTCTCGTATGCGACGTTGCGACGGCGGATTAGCACGATGGACTTCAGTGGTGTCGTGCCGCGCTGTCACACCCGCGCCTCTTCCCTGCTGCTCCAACGATATCAGGTCAACGCCATGAGATCCTCCACATCAACGGTCCAAGACGGACTCCCCTGTGCCTGCCCGGAGCCACTGACGTCCCAGCTTCGACGTCGTCTCTCCGAAACTCAGCAATGTGTTGCCTCGCCATTTGCGCAAACACAAAGTAACGGAACGCGTGCGACGGCTCATAGACATGAGCTTGGCACGCCACCGGCTCACCACATCGATGCCAGAGCACTCTTGCGAAAGCTCTGCATCCAATTCCCGCATGTCAGGTACGCCAGTGGTCGCGCTCTTTTCCGCCAGGGTGACCCGGCGAACGCGTTCTTCTACGTTGCGTCCGGTCGCCTTCATCGAACGATTACGACGGAAAAGGGTAACGATCGCCTCGTTGCCGTTGTCTGTGAGCAGGATTTCTGCGGCGAAGAATGCCTCGCGCGGCAGCCGTACCGCACGACCTCCGCGATCGTTGCCGAGGATGCCGAAATCGTGCGGATCGATAAAGGCTTGATGCCTTTCTTGATGCGCGACTGGGCGGACTTTGCCGATGCGTTCACGGCCTCTCTATTGTCACATTGCCTCGAGACTGAGGCGGCCCTGATCGACCATCTCATCGGTTCGGTTGAGCAACGGCTAAAACGAGTTCTGTTGAAACTCGCAAACGTCGGTAACAACGATCGCCATGTCGGTGTGATATTCAACGTCAAGCAAGAGATGCTGGCAGGGTTGGTTGGCACGACCCGCCCTCGCGTAAACTACTTCCTGAACAGGTTTCGTCGGCTTGGCTTGATTGAATACGGAGAAACATCCAGTCGGGGTGAAATCCGGGTCCACGCTGCCCTTGATCAAACCACAGGGAAGGCTTGGGATGGTTCGCGCGCTTGACGAACGGGCCGAGAAGGCGCCTGCGAAGCTCGTTGGTACGGCCTCGGCCTGCCGGCGGCCGGGTGCTTCTGCGGCATGGCGTTCCATATCCTTCTCACCCCTTGCCCGCCCTCGGGCTGCACCCATATGTTTCGCACGACGATGAAACCCAGGCCCCTGCTCTGTCTCTTCGCGATTTTCGCGTTCCTGGGCCCCCTTCTCGCACCGGCGGTCGTGGGCGGGATGGCGTCTGTTTCGATGACGCCGGCGACGGCAATGACCTCGATGGCGGGCTGTCCGCAGGACGAGGAAGGAACCCCGGGCTGTCAGAAAGACTGCCCGAGTATGGCGGGCTGCATGGCCAAGACCTGTCTGGAGAGTCTAACCGACCCTTCAGCTGGGTCGGTTCATCGCACGGTCATCGGCGGCACGATCGCGCCGGTCGATGACGCATTTCACGATCGTCCGGAAAGCGGGCCACCTGAACCACCTCCCCGCGCCTGAGTTCATCACCGGCGTTTCTTAGCCGGTCATCGCTGCACGGGCCAACGCCCATGCGGTGAGTTCTGTCACGTGGCGCCTGAAGTACGCCATGCCTGCAGATGATGAACTCTGGAGCAGTCAAATGATGATGCTGTTTGGTGCGAAGCGCCTTGCCGCGGTGGCGGTGGGCGCGCTCGCTTGGATCACTACCGCGCCTGGCGCGCGGGCTGGGATCGGCGATTACGAATTCCAGCTCGTGCAGAGCGAGTTCAGGAAGGGTGATAAGGTCGAGGTCATTGTCCACCTCGTGGACAAGCGGAACGGCAAAATTGTGCCGGATGCCGTGGTCTTCGCGCAACGGCTCGACATGGCGCCGGACGGCATGGAAACCATGACAACGCCGCTTGCGCTGCTTCCTTCAACCGAACCGGGACTCTATCGGTTCAAGACGAACCTTACGATGCCTGGCGGCTGGCGGCTCTCCCTCGCTGCCAAAGTGCAGGGGGAGACCGGCACGCTCGAGAACAAGCTCAGCTTCAAGGTTGTGCCATGAACCGGATGCGCCAGATCGGTCTCGCTCTCGCCGCCCTTGCGACGGTGGGAGGCAGCGGCTATTGGGCCGGGCACCGCGACATCGCACTGTCCGCCAATTCTTGGCTTTCGAGTGTCGCCGCCGTTCCAGCCGCGACGCGTGCCGCACCGTCTGGACCGGTCATCTACTACCGCGATCCGGACGGCCGGCCTTCGTACTCGGCAGTGCCGTGGAAAACAGAGGACGGACGGGAGTTCCTGCCAGTCCGCGCCAGCGAGGAGGTCAGTTTCGACCGCGAGCCGCCGACGGCGGCCGCCAACAGCCCGGCTTCGGGCGAGACACGGCGCGTTCTGTATTACCGTAACCCGATGGGCTTGCCGGACACCTCGCGCACGCCGAAGAAAGACTCGATGGGCATGGATTACATCCCTGTCTACGAGGGTGAGGACGAGGACGGCGCGACGGTCAAAGTCTCGCTCGGCAAGCTGCAGCGCACCGGCGTGCGTTCCGAGCGCGTCGAGCGGCGCGCCATTACAAAGCCGGTCCGCACACCGGGCACGGTGCAACCCGACGAACGGCGTGTGAGTGTCGTGGCAACCCGCAGCGACGCGTTCATCGAAAAGGTCGCCGACGTCACGACGGGAGATCGGGTTGCCAAGGGTCAAGAGCTCATCCGGCTCTATTCACCCGAGATCGCCAGCGCCGGAGCTCAGTTCATCACCGATCTCACGATCGGCAGCCGAGGCCTGGTGGGCGGCGGTCGTCAGCGTCTGGAGAATCTCGGCGTGGCCGCCGAGTTGATCGCCGAGATCGAGCGCACGCGCAAGGTCCCGTTCTCCATGATCTGGACCGCGCCGCGCACCGGGGTCGTCCTCGAGCGCGCCGTCGTTGATGGCATGAAAGCCAATCCCGGCGATGTCCTGTTCCGGATCGCTGATCTCTCGACGATCTGGGTTCTCGCCGACGTGCCCGAATATGCCTTGGGTGGCGTGAAACTCGGCGATCTGGTGGCAATCCGGGTGCGGAGCCTGCCGGGTCGCACGTTCGAGGGCCGCGTGGCGCTGATCTATCCACAAGTCAGCAAGGAGACGCGCACTACCAAGGTGCGAGTCGAGATCGCCAATCCCGACGGCGTCCTGCTGCCGAACATGTACGCGGACGTCGAGATCACGACCGGCGGGACGAGTGCGGTCGTTGCCGTGCCCGACAGCGCCCTGATCGATACCGGCACACGGCAGGTCGTCCTCCTCGACAAAGGTAACGGGCGTTTCGAGCCGCGGGATGTCAAAGTCGGCACGCGTGGCAGCGGGTACGTGGAGATCCGCAACGGCGTCGCCGAAGGCGACAAGGTTGTCGTCGCCGCCAACTTCCTGATCGATGCAGAAAGTAACCTGAAGGCGGCGCTGAACGGCATGGCGCGCCAGGAGGCCCAGCCATGATCGCCCGCCTGATTGCCTGGTCTTCTCGCAACCTCGCCCTGATCTTCATCGGCACAGCCGTCCTTGTCGTGGGGGGCGTCTATGCGCTGCGCACGCTGCCGCTCGATGCCATTCCGGATCTCTCCGATGTTCAGGTGATCGTCTATACCGAGTATCCGGGTCAGGCCCCGCAGGTGGTCGAGGATCAGGTCACCTTTCCCCTTACCACGGCCATGCTGACCGTGCCGAAATCGAAGGTGGTGCGCGGATTCTCGTTCTTCGGCGTATCGTTCGTCTACGTCATCTTCGCCGACGGCACGGATCCCTACTGGGCACGCAGCCGGGTGCTGGAATATCTAAATACGGCTGCACAGCGTCTGCCGCCCGGCGTCACACCGGGCCTCGGCCCCGATGCGACCGGGGTCGGCTGGGTCTATCAGTATGCCATCGTTGCCAAGGAGATGACGCTCGCCGAGCTGCGTTCCCTGCAGGACTGGGTGGTGCGGTTCGCAGTCTCCAAAGCGGAAGGGGTGGCGGAAGTCGCAAGCGTCGGTGGCTTCGTCAAGCAGTACAATGTCGTGGTCGATCCGCTGCGGCTGCGCGCCCAGGGAATCCCCCTATCGAAGGTCCGGGAGGCGGTCAAAGCCAGCAATCAGGATGTCGGCGGGCGAACCATCGAACTCTCCGAGTTCGAGTTCATGGTGCGCGGTCGCGGCTACCTGAAGAGCGTCGGCGATATCGAGAACATCGTTCTGAAGACGGATCAGGGTGTGCCTCTGCGGCTCAAGGATGTTGCGCGCGTCGAGATCGGTCCCGACGAGCGGCGCGGGATCACGGAGCTGAATGGTGACGGCGAGGTCGCGAGCGGCATCGTTCTGCAGCGCTTCGGCGCGAATGCACTGACGGTGATCGAGAATGTCAAGAAGAGGCTCGGCGAGATCGCCGCCAGCCTGCCGCAAGGCGTCGAGATCGTACCGGTCTATGACCGCTCGCGCCTCATCGAAGCGGCGATCGCGACCCTGAAAGAGACGCTGATCGAGGAAAGCCTGATCGTCGCACTGGTGTGCGTCGTCTTCCTGCTGCACCTGCGCAGCGCCCTGGTGGCCATCCTGATGCTCCCGGTCGGCATCCTGATGGCGTTCGGCGCCATGAAACTGATCGGGCTCGGCTCCAACATCATGAGCCTGGGCGGCATCGCCATTGCGGTCGGTGCCATGATCGATGCCGCCATTGTGATGATCGAAAACGCGCACAAGCATCTGGAGCGAGCGCCGCCCGGCAAGCCGCGGATCGATATTCTCATCGCCGCGGCGACCGAAGTCGGACCTGCACTCTTCTTCAGTCTCCTGGTCATCACGGTGTCGTTCCTGCCGATCTTCACCCTTGAGGCGCAGGAAGGCAGGCTTTTCGGCCCGCTTGCGTTCACCAAGACCTTCGCGATGGCTGCCGCGGCGCTGTTGTCGGTCACCCTCGTGCCTGCGCTGATGGTGATTTTCGTGCGTGGCCGGATCGTCCCCGAGCACAAGAACCCGATCAATCGGCTGCTGATCGGGCTCTATCGGCCCGTCATCAAAGGCGTTCTGAAGGCCAAGACACTGACGATCCTGCTGGCGCTCGGCGCGCTCGGCGTCAGCATCCTTCCGGCGCGCGAGCTTGGCAGCGAGTTCATGCCGAGCCTCAATGAAGGCACGCTGATGTACATGCCGACAACTTTGCCGGGATTGTCGGTCACCAAAGCCGCCGAGCTGCTCCAGACGCAGGACCGCATCATCAAGTCCTTCCCGGAAGTCGAGTCCGTCTATGGCAAAGCCGGGCGGGCCGCGACAGCGACCGATCCCGCGCCGATCGAGATGTTCGAGACCATCATCACCCTGAAGCCGAAGTCGGCGTGGCGTCCGGGTATCACCACCGACAGCCTCAAGGCAGAGATGGACAGGGCGTTGCAGTTCCCGGGGGTGTCGAATGCTTGGACCATGCCGATCCGCGCGCGCATCGACATGCTCTCTACCGGCATTCGCACGCCGGTTGGCATCAAGGTGTTCGGCGCCGATCTCGCCGAGATGGAAAAGGTCGCACGCCAGGTCGAAGTGGTCGTCAGAACCGTGCCCGGCACGTCGAGCGCCTACGCCGAGCGTGTGATTGGCGGCTACTATCTCGATATCGTGCCGGACCGGGAAGCGCTTGGCCGCTACGATCTGACGGTCGGCGACGTGCAGAGCATCGTTTCCTCCGCGCTGGGCGGCGGCGCCGTGACGACAACCGTCGAAGGCCGCGAGCGCTATACCGTCAATGTCCGCTATCCGCGCGACCTGCGCTCCAATGGGCAGGCGGTCGCCTCCGACGTCGAGGTACCGCTTCCTGGCGGGGGCACCGTCCCGTTGGGCGAGATTGCCAAGATCGAATTCAAGCGTGGCGCCACCTCGATTCGCACCGAGAACGGCCAGCTCGCCGTCTACGTCTTCGTCGATATGACCGGCCGAGACCTCGGCGGCTACGTCGCGGACGCACAGAAGGCCGTCGCAGAAAGCGTGCACCTGCCGCCGGGCTACTCCGTCGAGTGGAGCGGGCAGTTCGAGTATCTCAAGCGCGCGGAGGCGCGGCTGCAGATCGTGGTGCCCGTGACGCTGCTCATCATATTGTTGCTGCTCTATCTGAACTTCCGGAAGCTGACCGAGACGTTCATCGTCATGCTTTCCCTGCCTTTTGCCCTGGTCGGCGGCATCTGGTTGATGTGGTGGCTCGGCTTCAACATGTCGGTCGCCGTCGCCGTCGGCTTCATCGCGCTTGCCGGCGTGGCCGCCGAGACCGGCGTCGTGATGTTGATCTATCTCGAGCAGGCCATGGCGGAAGTGAAAGAAGAAAGGCACGCGCGCCGCCAACCGTTCACGCGGGCCGATCTCCACGAGGCGATCATGCTCGGGGCGGTCGAACGGGTACGGCCCAAGATGATGACCGTCGTCGCCATCATGGCGGGTCTGGTGCCCATTCTGTGGAGCACGGGGGCCGGGTCCGAAATCATGCAGCGCATTGCCGTACCGATGATTGGTGGCATGGTCTCATCGACCATCTTGACCCTCATTGTCATTCCGGCGATCTACGGATTGATCAAAGGTTGGCGGCTGCCGACGGCAGTTCCGGCCGAGGCGACAAGCGGATCGGACGCGATGCTCAAGGCATCTGCTGATTGAGGCCAGCGCAAGCATGATGAGTATCGGCTGGGCTATCTCTTTCGGAAAACTTCAAGATCGCGTTGCCGGCGAAGCGCCTTTGCGCACCGGCAGCGACTGAAGCCGCGGCGCGTGAGCTGCGTTCAGTCGGTAACCTGATTGTCGCAAACCGATCAGCATCGCCTTGACGCACTCCCTAGACGCTCACCAGAACGAGCGAAGACGAAGGGAGGCCGACAGCGCCGATGCAATAAGATGGGCCACGCGCCATCAATAGGGTTGTATGATCGCCCGGCGGTCCCTGACTTCGACGACGTCCGGAATGGCTTCGATGGCAATCCGAGAGGGCTCGCGCATCTTCTCCATCTCGACGGCCCCATCCAGTTCGACTACGCCGTTCTTGACGGTGATCGTGGTCTCCCAAGGACTCGTTCCCGGCATGCTGAGCAAGGTCTCGATCGCTTGGTAACGGATCATGTCGTCGTCCCGACTTGACGGACCCGACGAACCCTCCGGCCTCGACGCGAGGGCGCGCATGATGTCGGCCCGTGCGACCAGCCCAACGACCTCCTTGTCACGCAAGACGGGCACCCGCCTGACGTGATAGGCGTGCAAGACGCGCACGACGTCGGCCAGCGATGTCTCCTCGGCCACCGTGACGAGCGTACGGGTCATGATGTCGCTCGCGCGCATGGCGTGCGATTTCACCTTGCCCGCACTGTCGTCGTCCATGTCCGTGCCTAGTTCCTGTCGATGGAGAAGGTCGCCCTCGCTTACGATGCCCACAAGCGAGCCGTTCTGTAGGACTAGTACCGAACTTACATGGTTCTCGCTAAGAAGCTGCGCGACGCGGTGCACGCTCGTCTGTGGCGTTACCGTAATCAGGTTCGCTCGCGTCATTATGTCCTTCGCGCGAATCGCGACATTCGAACGCACGGTCCGAGGCGGACGACGCGTTCCACCGGCCAGCGCAGTGGCCATGCTCCCCTCCTTTTCCGCTATCGCATCCCAAATACGCAGCCGGGGCACGCGCCTTGACATCGATCAGTGCAGAACAGCATCCCGACGAGCAGGGCATGCCCCCTTCGCTTTGATGCCAAACCCGCTGTGAAGCGGCCATCCAGCTGGATGACCAGTGGTCGGATTTCTATTCCTTCAAACTATTTAAATTATAGGCCATATCGTCTGCGGCCGCTGTCCAATATGAGACTTTGAAGGGCAGACGAACCATTTAAGATTGTGAAGTAACAACCTAAGGGGTGTTCGATGCAACGGACGCTGTTGGCGCTCACTTTGATCTGCACTGCGGGCATCTCATACGCTCAAACCACATCAAGCGGACCGCAGAATGCGCCAGGAGGTGAGCCGATTGGGCGTAACGACTGGGTCCGCCAGCCCGGTGATCAGCCCGGCCCCAGCTCGGGCATGGCAATGCCTGGCGGACCCGCGATGCAGCCGATGGGAGGGGGACAGTCCATGCGGGGCGGACACATGGGAGGTGGCACCGTGCCGGGCCCGGGCACTCATGGCCACTCCTCCTCTCCGACGGCAGGTGAGACGAAGGCAATTCAAGACATGCAGCACAACATGCCGGCAACCCCAAGCCATTCTTCGGCACCGAAGTAAGCACTCAACCGTCTGATTCCGGACCGATCGGAAATCTCACACGTGCCCGTTCGTGCCATGAGCGGGCGGGCAGAGGCATCCGCATGGCGCTGGGCCGCATGCGTCATGCTGGTGCGCGAGGCCTGCCCGAAGGCCAACGCGACTTGACCATCGCCTCATTGCGGCCACTGTCTGCTCGTCGCCCCGAAGTTTCCGCTGACAGAGTATCACCTGCGCTGCAATCCGCCGTTGGGCGATGGCGAAAGGGCGCAGGCAAGCCGCAGCATCGCCCGGTTGACGTGGTGCTCTTGGGAGACGTCGCTAGCGCAGACTCAGGATGTAGCCGATCAGCAAGCTACGCTGATAGGGGCTGAGCGAGAAGTCCGGCATACCCGTGTGGGCTGCCGAGAGGTGTCGATCGAGGCTCTCTCTTGTCGTGCTCGTCTGGACAGCAATGGCCTTGAAGCTCAGGGGACGGCCTTGCTCAACTGAGCCGGCTTGCGGCGTACGCGCGACGTCGTGGCAGCTCGCGCACCAGCGCTCGGCCAGCGACCCACCGACCTGCACGGCGACATTCTGAACTTCCGGCGGTACAACCTTCATCACGTACGACGTCGGAGGCTCCAGAGGCCCGAACGGGCCCGGCACCTTGTTCCTAACTGGCGGCAGGCTTTTCAGATAGACGATGATCGCGCTCACATCCGGCTTGGTGAGCGTGGCGAAAGCGCGCCACGGCATGATCAGCGCGAGCTGCCGTCCGCTCGGCAGCGTGCCGCTGGTGATGGCCGCGCCGATCTGGGCATCGGTCCAACCACCAAGGCCCGTCTCCTTGTCCGGAGTCAGGTTCGGGCCATAGAACACGCCCAACCGCGGGATCTCGAAGCCGACGTCCGAGCCGGCGAACTGGCGGGCCGTGTCGGGTTTGCCTAGAAAATACCCTGGCGTATGGCAATCGGCGCAACCTGCGATCGTGACGAGATACCTGCCGCGTTCGAGGACGGGATCGGCGGCCCGCGCACCGGCAAGGCCACCGAGCGCGAGAACCATCAACACAGCCGAGCAGCCCGACAGTCTCCGATAGTTCATGCGCCCCTCCCCGCACCTTCGCGTATCCATGGCATGCCTCCGCGAACGTAACACAACCCTTCGCCTTTTCTTGCGTATCCGTTGGCCCCTTGTACACCTACACGAGTCGCGCTGGCGATCATGGCCACCAGCAGAAAGCCAGCGCTACGCATTGGCTTTTGGCATGGCCGCCGTTCGAAGGCGCTCGCCGAGCCTCGGCTGAGTGCGATCCATTGCGGTCTGATCATGGACGACGCTACGAGCGGGTTCGTGAGGTCGCTGTGATCGTGAGCGAGGCGGTGCTGGTGGCGGTCAGCCTGACCAATCGTGAGAGTCGGTCGAGATGGCAAGACTTCGTGCTGTCGCCGAAGGGGCGTGGCTGCACGGCTGGAGTTCGTGGCGTCCGACGATCGCCGGGTCTGACGATGGCGCGCCACTCACCTTTGCCCGGCCGCGCCTCCGGCGCGGAAGCTGGAGAAGCTGTTGGTCTGATGGCAGAGATAGCACTGTTCGATCCGCGCCGGCCGCCGGAGGGCGACCCGTTGCGCCATGCCCAGGAAGTGCTCCGCGGCATGGCTGGGCGGCGGCTGGTGGCACTGTGCGCAATCGGTCGAGCGCGGCGAGGGGTGCTGCCAGCCCGCGACGGCCCAGTTCTCGGTGGTATGGCAGGATTGGCAGGAGGCGCCGAAACGGCCGC
>JADHLS010000038.1 GCA_016780605.1 Reyranella sp. | reverse complement strand
GCTACATGGTGGCCGGCGCCTCGTTCGGCTGGACGGGCATGTCGCTGATCGTCGCCGAGACCGCCCCCGAACGTACCGGCCGATGGCTGATCGCGGGCCCGGTGATGATGGCGCTCGGCCTGCTCGGCGTTGCCTGGCTGATGCCTCTCAAGCCGCCGCCGGTCGTGTTCCCGGCGATTGCGCTGGTCGGCGCGGGCATCGGCGCCTGCTGGGCCTTCATCGCCCAGCGGGTGATGAGCGGCGCCCAGAAGGGAGAGGAGAACCTTGCCGCCTCGTCGCTCGCCACGGTGCAGCAGACCGGCTTCGCGCTGGGCGCAGCGCTGGCGGGCCTCGCCGCCAATGCCGCGGGACTCTCGGCCGGCCTCAACCGTACCGACATAGCGGCAGCTGCGTTCTGGGTCCCGACCAGCTTCGTCCTGGCCGCTCTCGCGGCGGTCGTTGCCGGCGTGCGGCTGGTCTCTCTTCAGCGTAGCGCGGAGCGGGGGCGCATGTGAATGCGCCGGGGCGGCGCTACGCTGCCCGCTCGTGCAGCGCGTCGCCGAAGGCCTGGAAGAGGGCGCGGTTGATCGGATTGATCTGCGGGTCGTACTCGGCGTGCCACTGGACGCCCAGCGCGAAACGAGGGGCATCGGCGATGCGGATGGCCTCGATCGTGCCGTCCTCGGCGATGCCCTCGACGACGACGCGCTCGCCCGGCTCGAGGATGCCCTGGCCGTGCAGTGAGTTCACGCGGATCGAATCGCGGCCCAGGATCCTGGCGAAGGCGCCGTCCTTGGCCAGTCGCACCTCGTGGCGGTCGGCGAACACGACATCGGGATCGGGATGGATCTCACCATTGTCGAGCCGCGGCATGCGGTGGTTCATGCGGCCGGGAATGTCGCGGATCTCCGGATGCAGCGTGCCGCCGAAGGCGACATTCATCTCCTGCAGGCCGCGGCAGATGCCGAACAACGGCACGCCGCGCTCGACGCAGGCCTTGATGAGCGACAGCGCCATGGCGTCGCGATGATGGTCGTAGGGTTCGTGCCGCGGATCGGGCTCGACGCCGAAGCAGGTCGGATGGACGTTGGCGCGCGCGCCGGTCAGCAGGATGCCGTCGACCGCACCAAGCAGCGCATCGATGTCGGTGATGTCCGGCGTGCCGGCGAACATCAGGGGCAGGGCGCCGGCGACCTCCGCAATGGCGCGCATGTTGCGCTGGCCCACGAGCTGTACGTTGTGCCGGTCGTTCACGACCGAGGCGTTGCCGATAACGCCGACCACCGGTTTCGCCTTGCCAGCCATCTACTCCCGCCGCTGAGGTTCCTGTCGGGAGCTAAGCGCATTTCGTGCCAAGGGAAAAGAAAATCGCCTGCACGGCAGCCATAGGAAAAATTATGCCCTCGGCGTCGGCGAATAGGCCAGGGCGGCA
The DNA here is from genome assembly GCA_016780605.1 of Reyranella sp. Lineage (GTDB taxonomy): Bacteria > Pseudomonadota > Alphaproteobacteria > Reyranellales > Reyranellaceae > Reyranella. Next base: position 13,417 of record JADHLS010000038.1, on the reverse strand, counting down.
GCCATGAGGGTCGCGAGGCGGTCGGCATGCGCCTCCTCGACCACGGTGACCGCAGGGGTACCGACGCGGCCTGACGGATCGATCACCGTCATGCCACGGGTCAGGCCGGGCGCCAGGGAGACGGCAACGGACGCGCGCAGGGTGCGCGTGACGACGCCGGGCTCGACGACCACGGCGGCGGCAAGGGGATCGATCAGGGCCAGGCGGTCGCCCTCGCCATCGCGGATACGGCGGCCTCGGTCGTGGTCGATCAAGGCGCGGATGAAGGCTTTGTAGTCGCTGTCGGGAACGACCTTGAGGATGCGGTCGATGTCGCTGCCTGCCACGAAGTGGGCCAGGCAGGCCTCCCAGGGAACCAGGGTCGTATCGAGGCCCGCGCCTAGCACCACGGCGGCCGCCTCGGGATCGCAGAAGATGTTGAACTCGGCGGCCGGCGTGACGTTGCCGCGGCCCCAGAGCGTGCCGCCCATGATGGTGAGCTGGCCGATGCCGGCGGCGATGCCCGGCGTGCGCCGGAGCGCAAGCGCCAGGTTGGTGAGCGGGCCGATCATCAGGAGATCGACCGGATCGGCGTCGGCGGCGGCTTTCACGAGCGTAGCGGTGAGGAACTGCACGGCGTCCGAACCGGCCGCATCGGGCGTCTGCGCCGGACGCGGTGCGCCGCCCAGACCGTCCTCGCCGTGGACATGGCGCGCATCGATCAGGTCCTGGACCAGCGGCAGCGCTGCACCGGCATGCACCTCGATGTCGGCGTACGCGATCGCCAGCGTCGCCAGGATGTTCTCGGTCGCCGCCTCCAGGCTCACGTTGCCGTACACCGTCGTGATCGCATCGGGGATGCGCCCGTTCGCGATCAGCAGCAGCAAGGCCTGAGCGTCGTCAACCCCGCCGTCGGTATCGAGGATCAGCCTGTTGCGCGCCATCACTGCCTCAGCGGATCGCCCCTCAGCGAATGGGGGGCGCGTATTGCAGGCCGCCCTTGGTCCACAGAGCGTTGCGGCCACGGGCGATCTTGAGCGGGCTGCCCATGCCGAGATTGCGATCGAAACTCTCGCCGTAGTTCCCGACCTGCTTGACGATGTTGTAGACCCACTTCTCGTCGACCCCGAGCGCCTTGCCCATGCCCGGTGTGACGCCGAGGATGCGCTTGATCGAGGGATTGTCGCTCTTCAGCATCTCGTCGACATTCTGCGAGGTGATGCCGTACTCCTCTGCTTCCAGCATGGCGTATTGCGTCCAGCGCACGATGTCGGCGAACTGGTGGTCACCTTGGCGCACGGCCGGCGCCAGCGGCTCCTTGGAGATGATCTCCGGCAGGATGACGTAGTCGTCCGGGTTGGGCGCCGTCGCAGCGCGCGTGGCATAGAGGCGCACGCTGTCGCCGGTGAAAACATCGCAGCGCCCCGAGAAGAAGGCGCCACGGATCAGGTCGGGATCGTCGGAGAGGACCGGCTTCATCGTCATCTTCTCGGCGCGGAAATAGTCGGCCACATTGAGCTCGGTGGTGCTGCCCGAGAGCGCACACACCGTGGAGCCATTCAGCTCCTTGGCGCTCTTCACGCCGAGTTTCTTGGGCACCATGAAGCCCTGACCGTCGTAATAGGTGACGGCGGTGAAATCGAGGCCGAGCTGGGTGTCGCGGCCCATCGTCCAGGTCGTGTTGTTCGACAGCAGATCGACTTCGCCCGCCTGCAGGGCCGTGAAGCGGTGCTGGCCCGACACCGCCACGTACTTCACCTTCTCCGAATCGCCGAAGATTGCCGCTGAGACGGCGCGGCAGACGTCGACGTTCAGCCCGACCCACTTGCCGGTGCTGTCGGCCATCATGAAGCCCGCCAGGCCGCCGGTGGCGACGCCGCAGATCAGCGTGCCGCGCGCCTTGACGGCGTCGAGATCCTTGCCGGCCATCGCCTGGCCCGACAGCACAATCGCGGCCATGCCGGCCGCCGCCGCGAGTGAAAACCGTCGCATCGCAAAGCTCCCTTTTCTTTCCCCGACCGGGTTTCCGATCGGGTGCACCGATCATGCCAGAGGCAGGACGTCGCGTCCGAACTCCGCCAGACCGGCCCACCTCGCATCGCCTATTCCAGCGGCCACGGCAAGGAGATCGATGATGAACGAGACCGACGTCCATGACTTCGTAACCCGCTTCGCCGCCGCCTGGGCGGCACACGACGGCGAGGCCTTCCTGGAGCTTTGGCACCCCGACGGCACACTTCATTCGCCGCTCTACGACCGGCCCGTCGCGGGCAAGGAGATGGGGCAGCTCACCGAACTAGTGCGCAAGGCAGCGCCCGACCACGTCTGGCAACTGCTCGACTGGACATCCCGTCGAGACGTGGTGGTCGTCGAATGGCAGGCGACGCGCACCACGGATGGCCAGCGCCTGGACTGGCGCGGCGTCGACAAGTTCCGCCTGCGCGACGGACGCATCGCCGAGGAGCGCGTCTACATGGACACAGCGATGCTGCGCTCTGCTCGGTCCATCGCCTGGCCCACGCCGTTGATCAGCCTGGCGTGACATTCTCCAATGCTGCAGCCGCGATGCGACGTCGCGGGGATCACAAAGCCGCGAAAGGGGTCGCCGTCGGAACATCATCCTGCGATTATCCCGTTGCCGCGGGGGCGGCGGAGCATGGTCGTGAGGAGCGGGCAATGGGTGCCCGCTGCTTCTGTCGTGCGGCACCAGCGAACAAAGAGAAACATGCGTCGCAGTAAACGTTGGGTGTTCGGCACCCTGTTCGGTTTGATTCTCGTCGCGGTCAGCTTGGGGGGGATCGAATTTCTGTCCTCGTTCTATGTGCCGGCCTGGCCGGCGCGGGCCATGAACCCCCGCGAACCCGCGCTGGAGCGCCCGCTGGCGACGCCGTTCAAGAACCAGCCGTGGCTCGCTGATCCGGACAACTCGTGGGGCATGCGCGACAGCGAGCGCACGCTCTCCAAGCCGGCAGGCGTTTATCGCGCGGTGTTCGTCGGCGACAGCTTCGTCGATTCGCGTTTCACCCCTCTGTCGCTTCCGGCGGCAGTCCAGCAGCGCATGGCCCCCAGCCAGAAGGTCGAGGCGGTCAACCTCGGCGTCGGCGCCACCGATCCGCGCAGCTATTACTACCGCATTCGTGACGTGGCGGTGGAAATGCAGCCGGATGCGGTTTTGCTGTTCATCTATGCCGGCAACGATTTCATGCAGCCAAACGAGGGCCATTCGATCTGGCCGCGCTGGGTGGACGAATCGCCCGGTGGGGCGCTGCTCGGGATGGTCATGCCGCGTACGAACTGGCTGGTGGTCAACCGGCTCGACCTCGCCGCTTTCTTCCGTTCCCGGTCGACGGCGCCCGCCAACGACGAGGACATGCTTTACGCTGCGGTCATGTCGCCGCCGGAGGAACGGCTGAAGCGCATCGTTTCGTACGTGAAGACGTACCACCGTCCCGATATGTCGGAGGAGCAGCTGACCGAGATCCTGTCTCGCGGCGGCAATCGCTTTATCGACATCGCCCGGCCGCAGAAGGAAGGCGAACAGGAATACCTGCTGGATTGGATGTTCGGAACGCTGCTGAGTTGGGAAGCGCGCGACTTCGGGGTCGCCAAGAGCCGCGCCGACGTCAAGCGGGTGATGGGCGGCGCGCAGGTCGACGCGACCTTCTCGTGGATCGAGGCCACCGACCGCGTGCTGCGCCGGCGAAACGTGCCGCTGGTAGTGTTCCTGGTGCCGATGGGCAGCGTCGACCCTCAGTATGTCGACTTCTGGAAGCCATGGCCGCGAGCCTACAGCTGGAACTACGTTTGTGACGAGTGGACCGCCCAGCTGGCGGGCGCCCTGGGCAAGGCCGGCATTCGCTATGTCGACCTGCGCCCGACGCTCGAGGGTATTCCGGGGACCTATCGCAAGATGGACGGGCACTGGAGCCAGAAAGGCGAGGCGCTCGTCGCCGACCGGGTGAAGGCCGAGCTCGACTCGCTGATCGACCGCCGCTCCATCGCCAAGGCCAAGTGAACAGGCGGGCATAACCGCTTCGCCCGGCGCCGAAGCAACAGCGATGAGGGCATACCTATGGTCGCGCCATCGTCAACCGATGGAGCTAGTCATGGCCGATCTTCATACGCTCAAGGATGGTCTCGTCGTTACCGCCTTCTGGGAGGCCAAGCCCGACCAGGTCGAGCAGGTCCAGGCGATCGTCCGGCAGTTCCTGCCGCAGGCCCAGCGCGAGCCCGGCGTGAAGGCATTCCAGATCCACCAGTCGACCAGCGAGCCGCACAAGTTCTTCTTCTACGAGGTCTTCAAGGACGAGGCGGCCTTCGCCGATCATCAGCAGACCGATCACTTCAAGACGCTGATCGTGGGCCAGGCCGTGCCGAAGCTCGCCAAGCGCGAGCGGACGCAGCACAAGTTCGTGTGAGTCTCTGCACCTACGACACCTTCTGCCACTTCCCGACATCGAGCCACGTGCTCTGGTAGGTGGCACCGGCGCCCATGTCGGTGTAGCGGTCGGAGCAGAGCATGTTGATGGTGCCTGACACCGCCTCGCTGCTGGGCCGCTGGCCGGGCACCAGCACGACGCCGGGCTGGATATCGTCGCTCACCTGCAGCACCAGACCGATCTCGCCGCGGTCGTTGAACAACCGCACCTCGTCGCCGCCCTTGAGGCCGCGCCTTGCGGCGTCGGCCGGGTTCAGCACGCAGAACGGCCTGCCCTCGCGCTGGCGCAGGAAATCCACGCCCGAGAAGGCCGTGTGCGCCTGGAAGTAGCCCGGCGCCGTCAGCAGCCGCAGCGGCCATTTCGCCGCCTCGGCGACCTCGACCGGATCCTCGTTCCAGTCCGGTAGCGGCGAGAGGCCCTGCTGGGCGAGCTGTTCGGAATAGAACTCGAGCTTGCCCGACGGCGTCTTGAATTGCTGGCCCTTGAACGCGTGCGCGATATGGATCGGCTCGCCGGCGAACAGCTTCGCGGGATCGGCCGCGCCCGCAGGTCCGGTCGCGCCCTTGAACAATTCCTTGGCTGCCTCCTGCGGCACCAGGGTGAAGATCCGGTCGGTGAGGCCCATGCGCCGGGCGAGCGCCTGCGCAACGTCGAAGTTCGAGCGCGCCTCGCCGCGAGGCTTGGCGGCCTGACGGCCCCACTGCATCCAGTAGGCGCCGTAGGCACGATAGAGATCGTCGGTCTCCAGATAGCTCGCCGCCGGCAGCACGATGTCGGCGTATTTCGCCGTGTCGGTCATGAAGGGATCGTGCACCACCGTGAACAGGTCTTCGCGCGCCAGGCCTTTCCGCACCTTGTGCACCTCGGGGCAGGTTACGGCCGGATTGTTGGCCGACACGTAGAGGGCGCGGATCGGCGGATCCTTCATGTTCAGAAGCTCTTCGCCGAGGCGCAGGTGATTGACATTGCGCGTCGCGGCCGGACCCGATGGCTTGCGCACGGCGGCGTAGTTGAGATCGCACGACGCCGCCGTCAGCAGCAACGCGCCGCCGCCCTTCACCGCGTAGTGGCCCGAGACGCCGGGCAGCAAGGTCACGGTGCGCAGCGCCTGGCCGCCGTGGGTGAGGCGGGTCATGCCTTCGCCAAGGCGGATCAGCGCGGCCTTGGCCTTGCCGTACATCGCCGCGAGCATCTCGATGTCGGCGACGGCGAGCCCGGTGATCTCGGCGACCCGCTGAGGCGCGAACTTCGGCAGGATCTCGCGCTCGACCTTGTCGAAGCCCAGCGTGTGCTGGCCGATGTAGTCACGGTTGGCGAGCTTGTCGCGCACCAGGATGTGCATGATGCCCAGCGCCAGAGCGGCATCGGTGCCAATCCTGATGGGCAGGTAGAGATCGGCCGCCTTGGCGCTGCGCGTGCGGCGCGGATCGATCACCACGATCGGCACGCCGCGCTTCTTCTTTTGCTCCTCGGCCAGCGCCCAGAAGTGCACGTTGGTGGCGGCAAGATCCGCACCCCAGGAGATCACCAGGTCGGAATGCACGACGTCCTCGGGATCGGCGCCGCCGACCGGGCCGACGGTGACGTCCCACGCCGCCTCGCAGCAGGTGTCGCACACCGTGCCGGCCAGCAGGCGCGAGCTGCCCAGCGCATGGAACAGGCCGTTCACCAGCCCGCGGTTCATCAGGCCCTGGTGGGCGGAGTAGGCGTAGCCCAGCAGCGCCAGTGGGCCGCTCTCGGCGATGATCGCCTTCCACTTGGCGGCGGTCTCGTCGAGCGCTTCGTCCCAGGTGATCGGCTTGAACTGGCCCGCGCCCTTGGGCCCGGTGCGCTTCAGCGGCGTCTTGATGCGCTCGGGCGAATTGACGAGGTCGGCATCGCGATTGACCTTCCCGCAGGCGAAGCCCGCCGTGTAGGGATGGTCGGGGTCGCCCTGGACGCGCACGATCTTGCCATCCTCGACATGCGCGATGAGCGAGCACATGTCGGGGCAATCGTGCGCACAGACAACTCGAACTTGGGCCTTCACCACACCGTCTCCCCGAAAGTGGAAAACGGAGTGTAACAGAGGCTCCGAAGAAGCCCGGACTTACTTCTTCTTGGCGGCGCCCTTAGCTGGCGTCGCTTCGGCCTTGGCGCCGCCCGACTTGGTGCCGGCGCCGACGCCGCCGGTCATGCCGAAGCGGTCCTTGAAGCGCTGCACGCGGCCGCCGCGATCGACGGTCTGGCGCACGCCGGTCCAGGCCGGATGGGTCTTGGGATCGATATCCAGGCGCATCGTCGCGCCTTCCTTGCCCCAGGTCGACTTGGTCTCGAAGGACGAGCCGTCGGTCATCACCACCGTGATCTTGTGGTAGTCGGGGTGGGTCTTCTCTTTCATGAACATCTCCAGCGCGCATGGGGGCCGATTGCCGACCGGCCGCCGCGACAAGGCGGCGGGTATACAGGCGGGGGAGAAGAAGGACAAGCGGTGTTCGCCGGTCCTAAAAAGGTCGCTTTATCAATGGCTTGCGGACGTGCCGGTATGGCGATGGCGGCGGGCCAGGGCGGTCTCGTCGTCGCGCACCAGCTTGCCGCCGGTCACCAGGAGCTGGCCGTCGACCAGCACGTCCCGCGCTAGCCGGCCGCTCATGGCGTAGAGCAGGTTCGACGCCATGTCGTGGGCGGGCGTCGCCTCGAGCCGGTTGGCGTCGAACAGGACGAGATCGGCCCGCTTGCCGGGCTCAATGCTGCCGGTGACCCGGTCGATGCCGAGCGCACGGGCGCCGTCGATGGTCAGCATGCGCACCATCTGCTGCACCGTCAGGACCTCGGGATCGTCGGCCATCATCTTGCCGACCAGGGCGGCAAGCCGCGCCTCGGCCAGCAGGTCCATGCTGTTGTTGGTCACCGTCCAGTCGGTGCCGAGCCCGATAGGCACCCGGCCGATCAAGCGGAACAGCGGCATGGTGCGCGCCTCGATCTTGAGGTTGCTGGCCGGGCAATGGGCGATGGCGATGCCATGGCGCGGCCAGGCCTCGATCTCGGCGTCGGAAAGATAGAGAGCGTGCGCCGCCACGGTGATCGGACTGGCAAGCCCAGTCTTGGCGAGGCAGGCGAGGGCGCCGTCGTAGCCGCGGGCGCGCACGGCCGCGACCTCGGGCTCGCTTTGCGCCACGTGGATGAACACGCGGGCGCCCGATCGTTCGGCGCGCCGGGCGCACTCCATCAGCAGCGCATCCGAGCAAGTGTCGAGCGCATGCGGCGCGATGCCGGCCGACACACGCGACCTCGGGTCGGTGCCGAAGCGCTCGATCAGCGCATCGACGGTGCCCCAGTCGGCGGGCTTGCGGTTGTCGGTGAGTGTGTGGCCGATGATGGCGCGGATGCCGGTCTCGGCGATCGCCGGGGCGATGCGGTCCATGTCGCCCAGGCGGTCGGCGATACAGGTGACGCCGTTCAGCAGGAATTCCGCACAGGCCGCGCGCACCGAGCCGGTGTAGTCGTCGATCGTGAAGTGCTCCTGGCCGGGCACGGCATACCCCGCCCAGAAGGCGCGCGACCGGTCGTCGGCCAAGCCGCGGAAGAAGGCCGTCGCGGCATGGGTGTGGACATTGATCAGGCCGGGCGTGACCAGGGTCTCGCTGGCGTCGATCACGCGGTCGCCCGGCTGCGCCAGGGAGCCGGCGGCGCCGATGGCGGCGATGTCCGTGCCCTCGATGCGGATGTCGGCGGCCGGAAGGAAATCGTTGTTGGCGTTTGCGGTCAGGACGGCGCCGCCTTGCAGGACCAGCGCCATGTCAGCGTCCGTTCGCGCGCGCCGCGGAGCGACGACGTTCGGGCGGCCGGCGCGGGGCCGCCAGGAGATCGCCGAAGGCGCGCAGCCGCTCGCTGATGTGGTTGATCATCAGCCGCGCCGGCGGCGACAGGCGGCGATAGCGCGGCACCAGGATGCCGATGCGGCTCTGGGCCAGGCCGGGCTCGGCCAACGGCACGTGCACGAGCTCGCCGCGCCGGATCTCGTCGATGAAGCCGATCGGCGTGAAGAAGCCGATGCCCAGGCCGGACTTGATGGTCTGGCGCATGAACTCGATCGAGTTGGACACGATGCGCGGCACGAAGCGTGCGCCGGAATCGGCGAACTCCGTCGCCATGATGGCATCGAGCAGCCAGCGGTCCTGCAACATCATCACCGGATGGCTGACGCATTCGGTCAGTGTCAAGCTCTTGCGCGCTGCCAGCGGATGATCCGGCCGCATCAACGCGCCGACCGCGGTCGGGAACTCGGCGATCACGTCGACGCCGCGATGACGGTTGTCGACGAACAGCACGCCGAAATCGTTGTCGCCCGAGCGCAGCGCCTCGCCGATCTCGCTGGGATGCACGGAGAGCACCGTGAAGCTCAGCTTGGGATGGCGCGCCGACATCTCCTGGACGACCTCGGGCAGGAAGCGCACCAGCAGCGATTCGAGCGAGATGATGCGCACGTCGCCGCTCACCGTGCCGCCGAGACTCGCGATCTCGGCGCTGGTGCGCTTGAACTCGTTCTGGGTCTCGCGCACGTGGCGCAGCAGCAGCTCGCCGGCCGCGGTCGGCCGGACGCCGCGCCGGCCGCGCTCGAACAGCTGCACGCCCATCTCGTCTTCCAGCCGCAGGATCTGGCGGTTCACCGCCGAGGAGGCGACGCTCAGCGCATCCGCCGCCTTGCGGATCGAGCCGTGGCGGGCGACGTGATCGACATAGCGCAGAACCGCGGCATGCATGGCCGGGACCTCGATTTTTTCGGCGATGCCAAAATAGCAGCGCACCGGTCGAATTAATGTTCTTTTCTAGAGCACTGACGGTCAATAGCGTTTGCCGGCAGAATCGGGCCTCGCCGCCGATAAAAAGGCCTCCGACAACAGGGGTAAGTCGCCATGCGTCAGACCGTTTCCACCAGGTTCCGCCGCCGCTCATTGCTGAAATCGGGCGCGGCCGCCACCGGCCTTGCCGCGGCGGGCCTGCTGCCCTCGGGCGGCTTCGCCCAGGGCAAGACCCAGACCGTCAACCTCCAGCTCGGCTGGCTCGCCGGCAACAACCAGATCGGCGAAGTGTCGGCCAAGCACCTCGGCTACTACGAGGAAGAGAAGCTCAACGTCGCCATCCAGCCGGGCGGCCCCAGCATCGACGGCGTCGCCATCGTCGCCTCCGGCCGCCACGAGATCGGCCAGGTGTCGTCCAGCCCCTCGCTCATGCTGGCGGCGTCGCAGAAGATCCCGGTGACCTGCTTCGCCACCGGACTGCAGCAGCATCCCTATGCCTACTTCTCGCTGCCCAAGAAGCCGGTGCGCGCGGCCAGGGACCTCATCGGCAAGAAGGTCGGCATCCAGGCCACGGCCAAGGTCCTGCTGAACGCGCTGATGAAGAAGCACGACATCGCCGAGAAGGACGTCGAGATCGTCATCATCGGCTCGGAGATGACGCCGATCCTCACCGGCCAGACCGACGTCGTGAGCGGCTGGGTCACCAACACCACGACCTTGAAGCCGCTCGGTCCTGACCGCATCGACCTTCGCCTGTGGGACGCCGGCGTGCGGCTCTACGCGCTGCCTTATTACGCCACCAAGGACACGATCGAGAAGAAGTCCGACATGCTGGCCGCCTTCACGCGCGCGACCTCGCGCGGCTGGGAATATGCCCTGAAGAACCCCGAGAAGGCGGTGGATTTCCTGGTCAAGGAATATCCCAACCTCAAGCGCGACGATGAGATCGAAGGCAGCAAGGCACTGCTCACCTTTGCCTTCAATGCCAACACGGTCGCCAACGGCTGGGGCGCGTTCGATCCCGCGGTGTGGCAGGAGCAGATCAAGCTCTACGACGAGCTGAAGCAGTTCTCGGCCGGCCCGCCCAAGCTCGACGACGTTATCACCAGCAAGATCCTCGACGCCACCAAGGCTCAGCGCGCCAAGGTGGGGTGAGGGGCGATGGCCACAGCGCAGGCCCGCACCGATCCTTCAGCGGCCGGCAGCAATGGCGCCGTCCTGTGCGAGCGCGTCACTGTGCGCTTCACGACCGAGCGCGGCACCGTGACGGCGCTGGAGAACATCGATCTCACCATCCCACGCGGCAGCTTCCTGACGCTGCTCGGCCCCTCAGGCTGCGGGAAGTCGACATTGCTGCGCGTGATGGCTGACCTGATCGAGCCCTCCAGCGGACGGTTGTCGGTGCTGGGCGACGTGCCGGCCACGGCGCGGCTCAATCGCGAGATCGGCTTCGTCTTTCAGGACGCGGCCCTGCTGCCGTGGCGCACGGTGCTGGAGAACGTGACCCTGCCGCTCGAGGTCGGTGGTGGCAAGGCGCTGCCGGGCGCGCGCTCGCCGCACGAGTTGCTGGGCCTGGTCGGCCTCACCGGCTGGGAGCAGGCTTATCCCCATGAGCTGTCGGGCGGCATGCGCCAGCGTGTGGCGATCGCCCGCGCCCTGGTGTCGGGGCCGCGACTTCTCCTGATGGATGAGCCGTTCGGCGCGCTCGACGAGATCACGCGCGACCGGCTGAACGAGGAATTGCTGCAGGTCTGGGAATCGACCGGCACGACGATCGTGTTCGTGACCCACTCGATCTATGAGGCGGCCTTCCTCGGCCAGAGCGTGCTGCTGCTGGCGGCGCGGCCGGGCAGGGTGCGCGAACTGGTGCCGGTGACCTTGCCGACGCCGCGGCGGCTGGCGATGCGTGAGACGCCCGAGTTCGTCGCGCTGGCGGGGCACTTGCGTCGCGTCCTGGAGACCTGCTGATGGCGAACCAGGCCGAACCTGTTGCCCAATCCGTGGCCATGGCCGGCGCCTTCGTCGAGGACGCCGAGGCCCAGGCGCGCTTCGCCGCCCGCAAGCGCTATCTCGCCTGGCGTGGCCGGCTGCTGCCGGTCGCCGCCGTCGTCGTCTTCCTGGTGCTGTGGTGGGGCGCCGTCGAGATCTTCGACATCAAGCCCTTCATCGCGCCCTCGCCGGTCGCCGTGGCGGAGGTGCTGTACACGCGCTTCGACATGCTGATGTCCAACCTTCTGCCGACGGCGATCGAGGCGGTGTGCGGCTTCCTGCTGGGCAATCTGTCGGCGATCAGCCTCGCCACGGTCTTCGTCTATCGCAAGACCATGGAGGAGGCGCTGTTCCCGATCGCGGTGATGGTCAATACCATCCCGGTCGTCGCCAAGGCGCCCATCCTGGTGCTGCTGCTGGGCAACGGCATGGAGCCCAAGATCGCCATCGCCGCCATCATCTGCTTCTTCCCGACCCTGGTGAACATGACCCGCGGCCTGCGCGACGTGCGCGCCGAGCAGCTCGAGCTGATGCGCATCCTGTCGGCGACCCCCAGCGAGGTCTTCTGGCGCATCCGCGTGCCCAATGCGCTGCCCTACCTGTTCTCGGCGCTGAAGATCGCAGCCTCGACGGCGGTGATCGGCGCCATCGTCGGCGAATGGATCGGCTCGACCAGGGGCATCGGCGCGCTGATCATCCAGTCGACCTACAACTTCGATTCACCGCTGCTCTACGCCACCATCGTCGTCGGCTCGAGCTTCTCCGCGCTGTTCTTCGGCGTGATCTCGCTGGCCGAGAAGCGGCTGCTTCGCTGGAACGTGACGCACAACGTCTGATCGACCCCGCCCCGTCAATCTATCGTCCTGTCAAAGGAACGGCCCATGACCATGACTCCCGAGTTCATCAGCGAACCTTCCGGCCGCGTGCCCGTCGCGGCCTCGTCCGACCTCGTGGTCGTGGGTGGCGGCCCGGCCGGCGTCGCCGCGGCGCTGGCGGGCGCGCGCAATGGGCTGAGCGTCACCCTGCTCGAGCGCTATCCCTATCTCGGCGGCCTGGCGTCGGGCGGCATGGTCCTGGTGCTGGACGACATGTGCAACGGCCAGGAGATCGCCGTGCGCGGCCTCTGCGCCGATCTCATCGCCCGCCTGGAACGGCTTGGCCTCGCGGTGACGCCGCCCGAGGCCGACCGCCGCTCCGACGCCGCGATGTGGCGCAAGTGGTCGCGCTGGGGCGTCTTCGACTTCACCTCGCACCAGAAGCCGCAGCCCATCGTCTACGCTGCCGCCTTCGATCCCGACGGCTTCAAGCGTGTGTCGAACCAGATGATCGCCGAGGCCAAGGTCAATCTTCGCCTGCACAGCTGGTTCAGCCGCGCCATCGTCGAGGACGGTGCGATCAAGGGCGTCATCTGCGAGAGCAAGGAGGGCCGCCAGGCCATCCTCGGCAAGATCGTCGTCGATGCCACCGGCGATCTCGACGTCGCGGCCTCGGCCGGCGCGCCGTTCATCGAGGGCGCCTACATCGTCACCACCGTGTTCCGGCTGGGCGGCGTCGACATCGCCGAGGCCGAGCGCTTCGAGTACGACGAGCCCGACGCCTTCAAGGCGATCGACCGCGAGGCCAAGCGCATCATCGGCGGGTCGTGGGACAAGTGGTGGCTGAAGACGCCGCTGCCCGGTGTCGTGTGGTGCAACTGCCCGCACATGGCGAACTACGACGGCCTCAAGGTCGCCGACCTGACGCGCGCCGACTTCGAGGGGCGCAAGCGCATTGCCGCGCTGGTCGACTATCTCCATGCGAATATGCCGGGCTTCCGTGACTGCTTCGTCGTCGACGTGGCGCCGCAGCTCGGCATCCGCCAGACCCGCCTGCTCGAGGGGCTCTATGTCGTGACCAAGGAAGACGTGAGCGAGCGGCGGCACTTCGCCGACAGCGTGGCGCGCGGCCGCGACTACTACACGCCCTACCGCGCGCTGCTGCCGCGCGAGGTCAAGGGGCTGATCGTGGCCGGCCGGCATTATTCGGCGACCTCGTCGGCGCAGCGCATGTCTCGCGAGATCCCGCCCTGCATGGCGATGGGCGAGGCGGCGGGCGAGGCGGCCGCCCTGGCGCTGGAAAGCGCCGTCGCGCTCGATCGCGTCGACGTCGGCAAGCTGCAGGCGCGGCTCCGCGATCGCGGTGCCGATCCGGGCGACCGGCCGGCGGCCAACGCCACGCTGCTGAGGGCCG